>CAZALJ010000118.1:0-6095 GCA_964485715.1 uncultured archaeon | reverse complement strand
AAGAACCAGTTCTTATTGAGAGTGGATATAATCCGATAGTCTATGAAACAAAAACGAAAATTAACACAAAAGAATATTGGTATTTAAAGAATCTGTTAACTTACTTTGATTATTCTTCTGATCCTATGTTATTAGGATATGAATTCTACATTTCAGAAGAGGTTACAGAGAATTCTGATAAGGTTCGCTTTATTATTGAGGAAACCACAACAGGGTTTATTCCACCAGTCACGTCTGAATGGATTGCAATAATACCCAATCCACAACCATTTGTACCTTCATCAACTACTACAGATCAATTATCATCAGTAGAACAGTCAAACACTACTACAACCCGTCAGACATCTTATACAAGTATTGTCATGATTGTACTTGCAATAATTTTTATTAGAAAAAAGCGAAATGGCTGAAACTCTCTAATTATGCATTGTCTCAATGTATCACCAAAATAAGAGGTTCAGTCACGCTAGATATTTTTTGAAACTGAAATTGGTTAATATAATGAAGAGAGAAGAACGAAGAAAAAATATGTTAATAAGACAACAAGCATACGATCTAATTCGGTTTGGATACAAACAAAAAGGATTAAACCTTCTTAAAACAGTAAGTAAGACTATGCAAGTACATGAACAGAAACAAAAGGAAATTAGAGAGGAAATGTATAATTTTTTCAATTCATATATGAATGTCTGAAACTGAAATTGAAACCAAAACTATTTTGATGAAACTGAAAGTGAAACTGAAACTGACAGGTTGGTTGATCCAAGACCCCATAGTTATCATCAAAAAAAGGCTTCAAAAGATAGGCAATTTAGGGACTTTTTTTGATACCTATGTATGTTACTATTAGGTGATAACATATTTAAGGCGAGTTATTGACTGAAACTCATCATCAATCAACTAGCTCTCCAAGTGTATTTATATCCGGCGAAGCCGGAATCGAGGCAAAGTTAATTTATATAATAGGTTCAACTTAATTTAAGTTATGTTTCAATTATTAAATCGTATTCACGGTTAAGAAAAAGGTTGCTTTAACTGGGAAATTAATCTCGAAAAAGTGGCTAATAGAATTTCTGCTTCGAGGGAAAAATCAATCCCTTGGAGGATTTGTTAATGATCGAGATCAAAAATTTAGAAACTGGCTTAACATATCCAGATTTTGTACCAGGAATTACTCCCAAAATCCCTACATGGCTTATTTGTAGTAATCCGAACAAAGATGAGCTTCGAACTATCCAACAGTCTTTTCTTCTTCCATGGGAAGATCTAGAAGACTCTTTGGACGAGGATGAACGACCACGGTTAGAATTAGAACCAGAACACGACCCACCATTCATTAAATTGGTCCTACGCGTTCCAAGTGGCGAAACGCTAAAACCTGAGGAATCACATCTCCACCCCACTACTCGTCCTGCAGTCGTGTTCTTAACGAGTAATCATTTGGTAACAATTCAGAGTGCTCGACTTAAAACTAAACGAATCAGGAAACCGATTGGATCTCGAAGAAAACGAGAATCACCCACAATCTTAGTGTTATTAGACTGGCTCGAATCAGTAGTGAAATCCTTTGAATTAAGAGTTGATCAAATGGATCAGGATCTGGAAAATGTTGAGAGGGTGATTTTTCAGTCAATCAGGAGTTCTTCAATTGAAGAGGTATTCCGGCTTTCCAGAGATGCAACGTATCTGGATGCTGCGTTAAAAGGAAATCTGCGTGCATTTTATAGACTTAGAAAAGCCCCACAATTTGCTGAACAACCCAAATTACTGGATGATCTTGAAGATTTAGCTATTGATTTACAGCAGCAAGCCGAACTTCTTCGTATTTATCGTGAACTTATTGAATCTAGTCTTGATGCTTTTGCATCAGTCATATCTAATAATCAGAATGATCTCTTAAAGGTACTGGCATCAATAAGTCTAATCCTTATGGTTCCAACCCTTCTCGCCAGTCTTTATGGGATGAATTTAGCTCTACCTTTAGAAGGGGATCCTAATGCTTTTTGGTTTATTTTAATCATTAGTGCAATTCTAATAGTGCCTATATGGCTTTTTTTAAGAAAAGTTGATCTCCTATAGTGATAAAATCCATTTATAAGTCAGAATTAGGTTTGTAAAGAAGAATTATTTCCCCGTAGAGCATCAAACAGCTTTTCTACTTGATAATTTGAGCTATTAGCAGCTCTTAACCAAGAGTTTATTATGTCAAATCTGCTTATTAGTTCTTCAGTAAGCTGTTCTTCCGACTTTTTAGGTGCTGAAACTGAATTTATTATTGAAATAATAAATAACCATCGAATTAGATTCTCAAATGCCTCTTGATTGACCCATAGAATATTCTGGTATCGATTGGTCTGAATAAAGGATTGAACCTCTAAATCTGTCATAAGATCTCTCATAATTTGAGCTGCTTGGTACTTTCCTTTTTGAGGTAGTCTAAACCAATTCTGATGAGAGGTGAGAATTTTAACGAGGACGACCGCCTCGCTGACATTTTGTTGTTCCTCAGTTAGTTCTTCAAGAGTCCACTCAATAATTCTAGTAATCCCCCATTCGTCAATCCAGCTTCTACTAATAAACTCATATTCAGTGGAATCAGTCATTTTTCCAAGTAAGTGGACAAGAATCCAGACTATCAAAATTCCCCATTCAAGTGAGCTTGACGGAAGATTTTCCTTTAAGTAATCTGATAATTCCTCCGATGTTATGGAGGAAAAGTATGGTTGATTAATGATGTCTTTAAATTGAAGCAACGCACAAAACTTAGGAATGATTTCTTCCACTAACTCTAAATTAACAACATCACTTATTGCGTACTTAGCTACCTCTTTTAAGAAAGAAGATAATTTAGGACGTATTCTTTTAAGAATTTTATCCTTTTTTTCCGCGTTATATGAATTTATTACTTTAATGATTGTTGCAAATGCTGGCTTGTTTACTAAATCTTTGAATTCTTGGTGAAGAGACTGGTAGATAAGCTCTTGAAAAGCCTCATCGATACTAGAGACACCTCGTCCCGCTAGAAAATCATGAAGGAGAGCATAATGTCGCGAATCACTATCCTGAATCTCACGAAATTCATGAAAAGCAAAGGATTGGTAAGCTTCAAACTCCACAAATAATCCTTTTTCATAAATCTCCTTATTACTACGGATATATTCTAACCCCATGATTTGATCTCGAAAAATACAGTAATAATCTCTTTCATTATGTAAAGATAAGCCCTCTCCTAATGTTTTTTGGACTAATTGTGTTTCATCACCTTTTCTGGTAGCAAATGCTGCTGATGTTTTTACCCAACCACTTGTATCAGCAAATCTATTATGATAAATGATTAAGGCTCTTTCATTTCCCGAACAATTCGAATAAGCAAAAACATCTTCATTTACAACTCCACTTGATGTATAAAAATCATAAAGAAGGAAATTTTTGACCTCAGCGAATAGATACCTTTTCTTCATTAGAGGAAATATTATTTGTTCATGATAACGGACAAATTCATCATCAGTCTCTTCATCCCAATAAGCCCGCCGGTACTCCATACCATATTTTTCTACAAAACCCTCTATTTGTCCATGACCAAACATAGAAAGGCCAGGCATCGTGACAAGTAAGAGACATATTCCAAAATATTTTTCCCCTTTTCCAAATTGATCAACTGCAGTTTGTTCATCAGGATTGTTCATAAAGTTTACAAAGCGTTTTAAAATTTCAGGGTCGTATTCCAGGGTGTTCTTAATCACTGATCTATATTTTGCGTTATCCTCATCTCTCAACATGTTCATAAAGGCACTGTTATACACCCGGCTCATCCCTAACGTTCTAACGAAAAATCCTTCAAGGAGCCAAAATGCTTCCGCAAGTAATAACGTATCTGGGGCTTCTTGGTTTACTCGGTCAACTACTTCACGCCAAAATTCCTGGGGTATTGCTTTGTCAAAGTCATACTTGGTTAACCCATGTTCTGCTCGTGAGGGGATATCACCACCACTACCTGGCGCTGGGAACCATAACCTGTGATAATGTTTCTTTGTGAGGGTCATTGCTGCATCGAATCGAATGATAGGGAACATTCGGGCAACATGTAGAATTGTTTGAATAACTGCTTCACGCACTTCTGGTTTGAGAAAATTTAATTGAGCGGTATCATTCCAAGGCATTGATGTCCCATCGTTCCCATGATAAATGAAGCGAATATCATTTGTCTCATAATCTACCCACTTGAATGTCACTGCTGCATCTGTTCGTGAGAAGTAATGGTCCTCCACAAAAATACCTATTCTTGGATTATTAGACAGGCTTTGTCCACTATATGAATAAGCAGGGAAAGGGCTGTATGGAAGCGAAATAAACCAATCAGGGTGTTCCATCATCCACTTTGAGTCTATTCCAAAATGATTTGGAACCATATCAGCCGTTAAACGAATCCCTCGTCTCCATGCTCGTTTTTTTAGCTCCTCAAATGCTTCGTTACCCCCAAGATCATAAGCAATGACATAATCATATAAGGAATAAGCTGAAGCTTCCGCTTCTGGATTGCCACACCATTGTTTAATTGTCTTCGAAGCCGAACTCCTCTGCCAAATTCCAATAAGCCATAATGCGTTAAACCCCCATTTCGCAAGTTGATCTAATGCTTCATCAGGAATTTGATCTAGATTGTAGATATGCTTTTGATATTTCTTTGAGAGTTGATCCATCCAAACATAGATATTCTTTGCTATCATTACTACATTGGGCATCCAGTCCCTATCAGGGGTATAATTTTCTTCCAAGTAATCATATTCATAGACTTGGGCCTCACCAGATCCCAATCCCCGTAATTTCTCTTCCTCTCTGAAATAATCGAGTGCTAATAATATCTTATACTGAAATGGGCCGATTAACGAACCCCATCTCTCATTGATGTATTCTAGCTGTCCTTTGATAGAATGTGGTTCTTTTAAAGACAAGGATTGTAACATTTTGACGAAATTTTGGTTATCAGGGCCAAATGAAGGTTGAATATCAAAAAAGTCCTCAATATTTTCAATTATTTGTAAATAATGTGTTTTTCTCTCTAGATCAGAGTCATTAAATAATTCTAAATGGTTTGAGAAAGCAGAATTTTCATTACACAGCCATAAGTTGATCATTGAAGAAATAGTAATGTATTTATTGGGTACCTCTTCTGTTTCTCCTTCTAAATAGGTGTCAATGTCAATTTCGTTATTATAAATTGATGGGGGGGGAAAATCCTCTAGCATTAATTTGAGGGCCTTATTTAACTCCTCTGAACCAATTTTTTCTTCCAGCCAATTCAGAATTTCTTCGACTAAATCAATGTCATTCTGTTTTTGATAAATATCAGTTAAATGATGAAAAATTTCAACTTCAAGGGCCATGCCATTGATCTCGCTCCCTTTTGCTGCTAATTCAGGGAAATTTATCAGATCACGTTTTTGATTGATTTTTTGAACAAAAACGCGAGCATTATGTAAATTAGGAAAAAAAACAGATCCTGTTGGGCTGAAGAATGAATCATCAAATTGATATTTGTCTCTAGCTTTACGGTAAACTCTCATAAAGGGACCCAGATGATTTTTATGTCATTATTAAAATATTTTGACACTTTGATAGGAAAATGGAAGTTTTTTTACTCAAGATCCCAAAATCCTTTTTGCTATTTTTAGACTTTGTTAAAAGTAGAGAGAATTCTCTGTAATAACAATGATAAAATAATAAAAAGGAAGGTTATCAATACAAAGACCAATAATCACAAGTGGATATATCTTAGGTGAGAATGTCGTCTCTTAAGACTAAAGATCTGGGGGCTATCTACACCCCCAAAGAAATTTCTGCCTATCTTTGCCAAAATACTATATTCCCTTATATTTTAGATAAAGTAAACGAGTATTACAGAACTCAATTTGAATACAAAGGATATCCAGCTAAATTTATGGATCAGTTAGACAAAGAACACCTTCTATATGCAATGGATGTTGTAAAAAACCTTAGGATTCTCGATCCAGCTGTTGGAATGGGACACTTCTTATTAGCAGCTTTAACAACACTCGAAGAATTCTACAATTACTTAGTTAGCAAAGGATTATGTA
>CAZALJ010000117.1:288-6117 GCA_964485715.1 uncultured archaeon | reverse complement strand
ATATCCTTTCAATATTTTTGCTCCTCCTTTCCTAGCCAATACAGCCTTTATGAGATGAAGAATCGCGTTATAACCAAAATGATATGCAAGACGACCATTTCGATAGAGATCTTTCTTGGATAGGGGGTTAATTGGACGTTTTGTGTAGAAGAACGTTTCTTTTATTTGTGAAGTTTAAATTTTCGAATTTTAGCCTTAGGGGTTATCAATGTGTCCTAAGTAAAATCAGGAAAATTATTTGAGTCAATTGCTCTTAAGAAATCTTAGAGGAGTAGCTTTTCTCATTTACTACTGGGAAAAGGAGGTTTTGTTAATTAACTACTTTATTAATTTATTCAAAGATTTCTCATTTTTACAAAGTATGATTTAAGAAAAAACTCTTATCTTTCCATTCCTGGCTTGAAAATCCTATTTTAAGCTTTCCAAAATAAATGACTCACGGTTCCGAACTATTATCCTCATATACGTTGTTTATAGCCCTCCTTATGATAATAGAAACAGAATTTATGGTCAAAAAGTCATTATTGGCTGCTGATCAAGCAATATTTAAAAATATGATCTCCAAAGATTTATTACGTATGAAATCTACTGGACCTAATAGGTTTGAATTTAAAATAAAATTTGATATGAAGAGAATTTAGGGAATTTATAATATTAAATCAGTGAGATAGATGCCTGAACTTTGTGTTATTATTAAAGTATATAATGAATCAGAGATGTTAGAGAGCTGTATTCAATCCTTGGCACGCCAAACACTAAAACCTAAGCAAATAATCATTGTTGACGATGGATCACCAGATCCAAGTGTGAGCGAAGAAATTATTCGATTGTCTCATGAATACCCACAATTAAATATTCAACTTTTACGTTTATCATTGAAACCAAAGCCAGATTTTGATACTGTCGGGCGAACATGGAGAGAGGCGTGGCATAAGATTAGAAATGAAGATAACTACGCCTATTATGGTATGTTGGATGCTGATATCCGATTACTAGAAAATTACTATAAAGTGATTATTTCAGAGATGGAACGTATTCCAAAGATAGTTTGTGCTTCAGGTGCTATAAAGATCAAATCTGGTTCAAAGGAATATGTAGAAGAAATTAATGTTGGTGCAAAAGTGGGACGTAAAGATGCTCGGGGCTCCGGGAAGGTAATTAAAACATCATTTCTTGCTAAAGTGGAGGAAGAGAACTTTCCAGACGTTGATTGGGATACTTGGATTAACACTAAAGCAAAAGTTAGAGGGTTTAAAGCTCCTCAAATTGATAATGTCTTTATGTATGAAGAACGTCCAACAACACGTGTGGCAGGAATGAACCATTTCAGAAATGGCCGTTTAACATATCATTTTGGTTATAACCCGATATTATTACTGTTGAAGATGATACTAGCGAAAAGAGGGGCCTTGACTATTCTAAGAGGATACCTAGATGCACGTAAAAAGAAATGGAAATTAAACGATGATGAAGTTCGAAAATATTTTGGCTGGAGGTTCTTCTTCCACTTCTAGGTAATCTCTTATTAGATGAAATCTTTCTTTATCTCAATCTAAACTAATGCAATATGGTCTTTTCCCGAGCATAAGCATTGATGTAGCCATACAACATATCTCAACCCGTCAGTTATAATTTTTCATATATTTAACTTCGATTTATTATGAAGTTGGGATT
Organism: uncultured archaeon; assembly: GCA_964485715.1. Lineage (GTDB taxonomy): Archaea > Asgardarchaeota > Heimdallarchaeia > Hodarchaeales > Hodarchaeaceae > Hodarchaeum. The sequence goes on along the minus strand of CAZALJ010000117.1, from coordinate 4,443 downwards.
CTATCCAATTGTTTCATCACCAATAACAAAAATATTAGGCCTAGCGTGACCCCAAACCATAAGGTGGTCATTCGAATCAATATAATCAAGGCTCCTGCCAATGGAAGGCTTATAACCAATAAATCGGCTAAAAATAACTCCATACTTCCTTCCATTACACCTAATCCACCAGGAAGGAACGATAAAGCTCCAAGAAGAGAAGATGTCCCATAAATAAATATTGCTGCTTCAAATGCTATTGGTATCCCCAGATCTTGGGCTAATAAAAAAAATCCAATTCCTTCACAGGCCCAACCCATGATTCCTAGGAGAAGAGCCCCTAAAAAGGCTCTATAATGAAACGTAACTGCAACGTCAGAACGAAACCTATCAATTTTCGATCCTATACCTGCCCAAGGTTTCAAATGAAAAATTCGACTAAAAAAATTGTATAATGGATCAAATAGAAAGACTAGAACTCCAAAAAGAATAACAAAAAGTATCATCACAAGAAAAGGTAAGTAGCTTATAGATTGCTGGGAACCCAGAAATAAGATTCCAATCAAGGCGAGTAATGTCACAGCAAGCAGGTCTATCAGTCGTTCTGAAAAAGTTGAAGCAAGTCCTTTAGAAAGATCACTAGCTCCCTTTTTTTTAAGTAAAAAAGCTCTAATAGCTTCACCAACTTTTGCAGGAGTTATAGAAAGGCTTAAACCCGCGAAGAATATTTGAAAGTTATCTTTAATTGAGATATCCAGCTCTAGACTCTTTGTGAAAAGATGCCATTTTAAGAATCGAAATACATAGTTAGTCAAACTCAAAAGCATTGCTAAAATGACCACTACAGGATTAATTCGGAATATATTCTCTATCAGAGCTTCCCACCCACTCAGGATCATTATCGCTAGATAAACGACCACCGCTAAAAATATTCCAAAAACAAAAGAGCGAAAGCTGAAGATCTGTCCTAATGTTTCTTGCCTTGTTGTAGCCATCAATAAAACCTTGACCGAACGGAGTCGTGAAACTTTGCCTTTTACAAGGCTGATGTAAAGAAATGTAAGAGTATTTTCAGTCAGAATAAAATACCTTTAAGATTCTAATTGAAGAAGTTTTCTTCTCTGTTGTGAGATCCTGTCTGCTATGGACTGAAATTACTGTACTCACACGGTTTTTTCATCCCTTTTTCTGAAAAAGGAACTTGAACCGAGGATGGTCAGCGAGTTCTGCAATGATTTTCTTAATGTCTCGAGCTCTGTTCTTGTGACAAACAAACACACAGTCTTCAGTATCTATAACTACAATATCAGAAACACCTAATACAATGATAGGTTTCTCTCCAAAAATTACCGAATTTTCTACATCAATTCCCAGATAATCCCCTTGAATGACATTTCCTTGTGAATCTGGTTCTAGAATGCGATCTAAAGAATCCCATGTGCCTATATCATCCCACGGGAAGTCTCCTCTCACAACCACTAAATCAGATGTCTTTTCCATAACACCATAATCGATGGAAACTTTGGGGAGGGAAACAAAAACGCTATACGCCTCCTTTTCCTCAAATTGTGTTGCTTGTATCTTTTCCAATGCTTGATACAGAGTGGGCATATATTGGCGAATTTTTTGGTAAAGAATAGAAGGTTTTACAATAAACATACCTGAATTCCACAGATACCCCCGTTCAATGTACTCTTGAGCAAGAACTGCATCTGGTTTTTCCTTGAAGCTCTCAACATCATATGCTGGAATAGACCCCTGGGAAATTTCTTTTCCAGGACTAATATATCCAAGACGAGTCTCAACACGACTTGGTTTTATTCCAATCGTGGAAATTTTCCCATTTTCAGCTAATTGTACAGCAGTCGCCACAACTTCTTTGAATCGAATTATATCAGGGATAAAGTAATCTGCTCCCATGAATAATGTAACTTCATCTTTATTATCGTGAAGAAGTTGAGCACATACATAGCCCATACCTGCTGCAGAATCACGGCCAAGTGGTTCTACTATCATACGAGCTTGAGGCAACTGTTCTCGGATTATAGGAACGAATTCTTTACGAGTGGACACCCAAATATTCTTCTCCTCAACAATTTGACAAGCAATCTCGAAGGTTTTTTGAATCAAGGACTTTTTTCCATCTAGGGAGATAAATTGTTTGGGTTTATATTCACGTGATTTTGGCCATAGCCGTTCCCCACCTCCTCCAGCTAAAATAACAATGAAAAACACTTGTTTCTCCTCAATCACATAGAAATATTGAACTCTTTACATTTATTATAATAAGGTTATCAATTTCATTGGGTACAAATCATTATCTTGTTTAACTCAATATTACAATCATCAGAATATCATTGTATCTCAGCTGTAAATCGCTTTTCTCTCAAGAAAATAATGAAAAATTAAAAATCTTGACAGAATTCACTAGCACATTAAATTATATAATGTTCCACGCTCACAAAATGGTCTTTGAAGTTGGTGAATACTTTCCTGAAATTTTTCGGGAGTAACAAGCTGTCCATATCCTCCACCTGCTGCACGAGTTATGTTTTCCTCAAATAGTGTTCCCCCAAAATCATTGCAGCCTATCGTTAATGTAACCTGCGCCAAGGGAAATCCTAATTTAACCCAAGATGTTTGGATATTCTTAAAAATGTCACCTAGAAACAACCTGGCAACAGCATAAAATTTAATATAATCTAAGCTACTTAATTCATTAATTTGAAAATTAGAATTCCGTTTTAACGATGTATTTTGGGAGATAAAAGGGAGGGGGATGAATTCTGTGAATCCACGAGTTCTTTCTTGAATTTGTCTTAATATAGAGAGGTGAGTAATCCAATCTTGAGGCTTCTCAATATGACCAAAAAGAATTGTCGCTGTTGTTGGAATCCCCAATTGATGAGCTATTTTGATAATACGAATCCATTCAGAAGTGCTCACTTTATTCGGACATATTATCCTCCGAATTTCATCGTCAAGAATCTCTGCTGCTGTTCCAGGTAAAGATCCTAAACCTTGTTTTTTAAATTCTCGAAGAACATCTTCTATATCTTCTCCTGCGGTTTCGGCTGCATGAGTAACTTCTTGGGGAGAAAATGCATGAATGTGAAGCTTAGGATCGATCTCTTTCAGGTTATGTAGAATTTCTAAATATTTTTCAAGATTAAGGGCGGTGTGAATACCTCCTTGAACACAAACCTCGGTAATGTGATAGGGACGGGTTTCTTCAATTTTTTTGCGCAGATTATCAGCTGAAATGTTGAAAAATCCGTCTTTTGAATTATTATCTACAGAATAAGCACAAAATAGACATCTCTTTGTACAAATATTAGTGAAATTAATATTCCGATTAACAACATAAGTAATTGTCGATCCTACCTGTCGTTCTCTGATAATATCGGCAACTTGCCCTAGAAGAAGAATTTCACGCCCTTGTACGGAGAATAAAATTGAGAGGTCATCAATCGTGGGAATTTCATCATTTAGCGCTCGCTTCAATATATACCGAAGCTCTCTTTTGGCTAGATGAAGATTGATCTCTTCAAGCTCAACCATTCTTACCGTTTCCTATAACCATCCTTAGTAACAAGTTTCCAAGCAATAATGAGATTATGAACACGCGAGGAAAGCCAATCTAAATTAATATACCGAGGGTACACAGGAAGTCGCTCACGTAAAAGATATCCTTTTTCTCGAGTAACATGGTCTAATTGTGTAATTTGAGGCCATTTATGTCTAGGGTTTATATAATCATGTGTTATAGAGGATATTCCACCCCAGTCAGACATTCCTGTTCCTATAAAACGATATTCATGACCCTTTAAAAGGTTTGGTGGAATTTGGATTGAAATTTCAGGAGGAAGGATGTGACGCGCGATAATGATGACCTTTTCTAACAAGTCAACCGTTGGTGGCGGAAAATTCGCCATATCACCGTCAGGATGGGGTTGAAAATTCTGGATGATAACTTCTTGAAGATGTCCATACTCTAAATGAACGTTTTTCAATGCAAATAGACTATCAACTATTTCTTGGAGTGTTTCGCCAATTCCAATAAGGATCCCACTAGTAAAAGGAATTTTCAAACTCCCTGCGCATTTAATTGTATTCATCCTTTTTTTCGGATTTTTGCTTGGAGATCTGAAATGAGGCATTCCCTTAATTGTTAAT
>CAZALJ010000117.1:0-278 GCA_964485715.1 uncultured archaeon | reverse complement strand
TTTCGCTTATAGTTTCAAGCATTAATCCTAAACTGGCTGTTACATCATGAAAATCGTTGAGTTCATCGTATGTTAGGGTTCCTGCATTAATATGGGGTAATAACTCATAATCCAAAGTTTTTTTACATATGAAATGAGCATATTCAACAGTCGAGTCAAATCCATGGTTTGATAGCCATTGTTTTGCTTCAAGATGAATTAATTCAGGTTTTTCTCCCATGGTAATAAGAACTTCAGAAACTCCTTGAAGTTTTGCTTTTGCCAACAAAGTATCTATT
>CAZALJ010000116.1:0-6146 GCA_964485715.1 uncultured archaeon | reverse complement strand
TGCTTATAGATCGTGATACAATTAAACAGGCATTATTAGGTTTTTTAACGGTAGTTATGAGTATATTGTTACTCTCATTTCCAATTCTCTTTTCTAGCTTCATCACACGATATTTTAGCTCTTTTGGCAATCTAGGAGCGTACTCTGGTCAACTCCCCTCTAATCCCCTCTTCTTATTTTATCCAAGCCTTTCCTCTATATTATCATTAGGAATTCTGATTCTCGCTTTGTTATACTGGGTGGGTATTCTTCCCAGAAATGGTTCGGTGAGAATAAACGTCAGTGAGACTATCGAACGGGTATTTTGGTTACCTTTTGTATTTCTTCTCGCATTTCTTAAGATCTATGCAACAGCGTTTCCATGGTATTGGATGTGGTTTTACGTATGTCTGGCAATTCTCCCACAAAAAGATCGACGATTATTCACTATTCTTCTAGGAGTGACATTCGCAATTGGACTAGTAGACTTCATCCAGATGACGGTAGGTTTGACAACTTTCATTAAATTCTTTTTTTAGAAGACAATTACATTTGGTAAGATTCTAAGAACATGAAAATCGGATTAACTTCTTTGATTATACTGAAATTTTCCGTCCCCGTGTTGGAAGGAGTATCGGGGTGTCTATTATTTCTCGGTACATTTCAGGGTGTTCAGTATGAATTGGGATCACTAATTGAGGCTGAATTTCGTCCACAATTCTTTTTAGATCACTTCGTGGAGCGTGTCCTGAAGCATGATATTGTTTCAAGTCCAGATAAAAATGGTGTATCCATTCCATCATTCGGTTATAATCAATCATACCCTCTTCGTCGAAAGGATCACCATGACTATAAAAGTAGGTAGATTCATTTGGTTGTGGTTGAATATCAATTAGGTCCGTTAGATTCCAAAACTCGCAGTGAAAAACATATTCAGTTTGATCAAAATCTGGTGAATCTATCATAGAGTAGTTCTCAAAAAGTTCTTGCTCCCATTGATAGTAACGTTTCTTTGGACGTTTATAGATTTTAATATATGGGTCGCTTAATTTGGGAATCTCCAAATGAGGGTCATCCTGTAAAAGTTGAAGTAGATAAGCTTGCTTTATATTTATTAGTAATTTTCGGCTATTTTCTTTAGCTGCTAAGTAGAAAGAACGAAAGCGATCAATATCACGCAAGCTATAGTTGGCGATCGCAAGTCCATCTGTATTTTTGATCGCTTGTGACACATCCTTTTGAACCCTTTTTTCATCTACATCAAAATCTTCCTCAATATTAGTACCTTCTATCAAAAGTACGTTAAGGTTCTTATTCTTTGCAATGTCGATAAAATCTCGGGTTAAATCCTTCCTCCATCCGTGTAAACGTAAATCACCGGTATATCCAATGGTATGATCTTCTTCCCCTTGAACAACAAATCCGTAAGCTCCTGGTAAAGAATGGTCTACATGAATAGGAGTAACTTCAAAATCATTTATTTGAATTACATCACCAGTTCGAAAAGTTCTGACATTTGACGGATCGTTATCTGTAGCTTGTCGAATATAAGGTCGTCCAAAACGAGTACGTGTAGTGTCTTGGATCGACTGAATTATTGTTGCTGCAGTCTCCCCCATATAAACAGGAATATCAGCATGAAGTAGATTCAAGTTACCAAAGTGATCTAGATGAGCATGAGACAAGAAACAAGCGTCAATTCTGGATTCATTGAGCTCCTTATTTAATGCAAATTCCTGAGCATAGAGGCCTTGAATTCTAGGCAGAATATTAAATTCAAGGAAATCCTTAAGACCTTGAGAAGTACGAGGAAGGAGAAATCCCGCAAAATAGGTTCCTTCCTGTTTAAATGACCTTCCAAAATCCAATAATATTTTTGTCTTGCTTGTTTCTACAAGAAAAGTATTTCCACCAACTTCGTTTACCCCACCATGAGGAACTATATGCATAATTTCATACCATCCATTGATAGGTAACCAATGAATTTTTGTACTATTTAAGCAATGATTTTGTATTTTAATCGCTTAATGTGAATTGAAACCATTTTACACCAATAAAATCTTACAGTATGTATGCGTGATAAACTAATCAATAAAAACTTAAATGAAACTGAATTAATTATTCGGCTCTCCATTGGATCCTACCGTTTACTATAGTCAATTCAACTTTTACATCCTTAATAAGCCCAGAAGGAATGGAGATCAGATCCTCAGAGAGGATAGTTATATCAGCAAGTTTCCCAGGTTCAATCGATCCTTTAATGCCTTCTTCGAAGGAGGCATAAGCTCCATTAAGAGTGTAACATTTCACAGCTTCTTCTAGGGAGATTCGACTCTCTTTTATAGGGTGATTTACAGCAGACCAGAGACCATACATTGGGTTAAAAGGCCATGGAGGGCAATAGCCGCAATCAGAGCCGAAAGCCACTGTGATCTCCTCATCAAGCAACCTTTTATAAGGATTGCAGAGTTTGAGTCGTTTTGAACCCAAACGTTGTTCATACATCCCTCCAGGTTGCCCCCACTCTCCAATGAAGTTCGGTTGCATCGATAGTAAAATTCCGAGACGCTTAATCCTGAGGATTTGGTTCTCGGTTAATACTTCACAATGCTCGATCCTATGCCGATGATTCTTCCTTGGTTTTTGTTTAAGCGCCGCCTCAATAGCATTGAGGGCTTCTTCAATACCTCTATCGCCAATAGCATGAATTGCAACCTGCATTCCCAGTTTATGTGCCCTTATCACTCTCTGTTCAAGTTCATCCGGAAAAATGGTAAAAATCCCATGAGTCGAGGGCTCATCTGCATATGATTCATAAAAGACTGCCGTGCGTGCTCCCATAGAACCATCTATATAGATCTTCAAAGAACCTATTCTAAGAAATTCATCCCCAAAACGAGTTCTGACACCAAGGGCCTCTATCCCTTCTAACATCGCATCGGTGAAACGTGCATCAGGCATAACATAAGCTCTGACCCTGAGAACCCCGTTTTCAAGAGCAGTTTGATATGTGCTGATGTCGATAGCCTCTGAACCCAACTCATGGATGCTCGCACAACCCCAGCTCAAAGCAATTTCACAGGCTTTTTGTATCCCTGAGAGAGATACCTCTTTCGTTATGGGAGGTTTTACTGCATCAATCAAAGTCGTCGCTTCTTCTCGAAGTATGCCTGTAGCCTCGTTAGTCGTAGGATCTCGATCAATTCTCCCCCCTGGAGGGTTAGGAGTCTTTTTAGTAATCATAGCTAGCTCAAGAGCTCGGGTATTCACTGTCATCAAATGCCCATAACAAGGGGTGAGAACAACAGGGTTCTCAGGAGAGATATGATCAAGGTCCTCCTTCGTCGGATATTGCTTCTCCTTCCAACTGCTCTCGTCCCACCCGTGACCTGTGAGCCAGGCGCCTTTTGGTAACTCGACTATTCGTGTCTTGACTTGGTCTATGAATTCAGAGAAAGATTTCGTCTTGGAAAGATCCAAAGTTGTGAGGGTTCGAATTCCCATCAGTATGAAGTGAGTATGACTGTCAATGAAACTTGGTATAACGGTTTTTCCCGTCACATCTATGATTCTAGCATGTTTTGGAACATTGGCTTCTCCAATAGACCCAACATCAGAAATTTTGGAATCAAAGACAGTGATAATGCTATTAGGAATGGGTGGCCTTCCTGATCCATCAATAAGGGTACCACCCTTTATTACAATAGGAGAATTTAACATACCAATACCTCTGATGAATTCAACTCCTCAAAAATGTTGTATACTGTACAATTTTTTTTGGATATTTTTATGCAATTTCACCTTTTTTGGAAAATCAGAGCATAATGATGGTGAACGTTTGGTACAAACGAATATGGATACCCATAGGGGCGTAAGGTCTTTTGGTTCTGCAACCAGATACGTTCCCCTAAGAATTTATAGTCTTCGGTTAATTTAAGAGCCAATTCAAAAGCTATTGGATTAATTTCCCCTTTATCACGAATATTTTGTACAAAGATCACTAAATGGCCACGTTCTTGGAGAATATCTTTAATTTGCTTAAAAAAAATGACCAGTTCTGAGAGGAAAGTATTTTGATCCTCAATCATTCCTAAATCTTTAGGATGTTCTCCATATTGGAGATCTAATCCTTTTTTTAGGCGTTCCTGTTGATTATAATCCTTTTTCTTCTTTAATATTCGCCAATACGGGGGTGATGTAATGCAAAGAGCGAACTTTTTGCCACTCCCCATAAGAGTGGAAACTATTTCTCGTGCGTCTCCTTGATGAACGGGAAAGTTCGTACGAGCTCGGGCTGTCTTTGCATACTTTTCATAGAGTTCTATCCCGACTCCTTGTCGTCCACACTCATCACAAGCAACTAATGTCGATCCAGTACCTACAAAAGGATCTAATACATTGTCACCAGGTTTAGAAAAAAATTCAATGAATTCTCGAATCATTGGAGGAGGAAACGATGCTGGATGTAAGTCTATTTCATGTGAAATATCACTAGGTTTTCCATCTGCAATAAACCATGATTTTGTAAAACGAATCCATTGTCGTCCTGTGAGAGCATTGAGCTTGTTTCGGGGGTCAATTTGTGGCTCTTCGTCCATTTCTAACCGCTATAACACAATGGGGGTCTTGCTTAAAAATATTTAAACCGTTCAATTTTCCTTCTCTTAATTACGCTATTGGATGTAAAAGTGACATGAAACTCCAATGTCTCGTTTTTGATGTAGATGGTACTCTCGTTGACAACACTATTGTCATTATTCGCTTATTTCAAGATATTGTGAAAAAATATCTTGGTAAAGAAATGTCAGATCAGGAAGTTCTTTCCCTTTGGGGACCTCCTGGCGATGAAATCTTTAAAAACGTCTTTCCTTCTAATGTATTTGATCCTGCTTGGAAAGAGTTTCTTCAAAGTTATCGTGAGGTTCATTCAACAACAGGATTCTTTACTAGAGATCAATTATCAGATATAAAGAATAATGTTCCATATTTAACGGTTTTCACGGGAAAAAGCAGATATACTATGGCAATTACCTTAGAAAAGCTTGGAATAATTGATATTTTTGACATGATCTTAACAGGTAATGATGTGACTCGTTCAAAACCATACCCAGACGCGTTATATCAGATTATTAGCACTTTGCAATTAAACAAAAATGAAACCCTTTTCGTTGGAGATAGTCATCTAGATGTTATAGCAGGGAAAGCTGCAGGGATAAAAACCGCTGCAGCAGTGTGGGGAGCTGTTGAAACTCAAAAGTTATTAGATAGTAAACCAGATTATACTTTTGAAACCCCTCAAGAGTTTATAGACTTCGTACTCTCACAGAAAAGGTCAGCTTAAATGACTTCTAGATTAATTGAAGAAAAATTTCCTATTCGTGAGATTAGTGAGCTAGCTATTCCAGAACGAAGCAGTTACAAACCAATCTATCAAATTTCTAAATGGTTTGCTCGGCGGGCATCTTCCACATTTAGAGCAATTTTATTGGGATCTATCCTTCCACCGTCAGCTGACCTCATGGCGAATTTTTATAGTGACCATAAATTCTCAGATGTCACAGTTATCGATCCATTCATGGGCGGGGGGACCACAATCATCGAAAGTTTGCGACTGGGATTAAATTGCGTTGGCGTTGATATCAACCCAATTGCTTGGTTTATCACAAAAACAGAAGCTGAACTGGTTGATTTAGGAGAACTTAAGAATTGGATCCAAGATTGCGAAGAGAAAATCAAAGCTCAAATCAAAAAATGGTACTTAACTGAATGCCCGATATGTAATTTCCAAGCTGATATTATTTATGCACATTGGGTCAAATTAGTACCCTGTGAGACATGTAAAAGCCAAATTCCATTGTTTAGAAACTTTGTAGTTGCAGTGAAAGGAAAAATCACCTCAATTTTTTGCCCTTCATGTAACAATGTTTTTGAGCACTTAGGTTCTGTTCCACCTTTAATAAGCTGCCCACAATGCCAGTTCGAATTCAATCCATTACAGGGAAATCGTATTGGACGTAATACTTGTAAATGTTCGACCTGTGGTGATACAACCAATATCCTTGACTCTCTCAAAAAGAATCGTCAAGTTTTAGCTAGTAGATTATTCGCTATCGAAGGATTCTGTTCAAACTGTGCTAATAACGAAAATCTAGAGTCTCCTCTCAAAA
>CAZALJ010000115.1:0-6152 GCA_964485715.1 uncultured archaeon | reverse complement strand
TCACTTGCGAAAAAAGCTACTTTCATCCTGCTTGCCTCAACATTCTTAAGCTAACTGTATTAGGTTCCTCTATAGGTTTGTCGTAATGTTTTTTCAACCAGAAATAGTAATAATTATATTAGTATCGATTTTTGGCTTAATTCATTCATTATTAGCCCGAGATTTCATAAAGGAAAAAGTGAAAATAATTCATTCGTTTCATCGTTTCTATATCTGTATTGCATTATTAACCTTGATTTTATTAATCTTGATAGAAATATCCTTGGCTCGATTTGGTACACAAATTGAAGTTGTTCTAAAGAATCCTCTTGTCGGAATTCTGTTTGTTTTGATCGGAGGATTTTTCTTTTTTGGAGGTATGCTTCAACTCTCTCTCTTTGAAGGTTTAGAAAAGGCTCAACTTATTAAAACTGGATTCTTCGCCTTTGCGCGCCACCCAATCTACCTAGGTGGGATTGTTATGTTGACTAGTATAGGGCTATTTTTTCTAACAAACTCAGTTCATATCTTTTTCCTTATATCATTAGCTCTCTATCTTTTTGTTGGATCGTTAATTGAGGATTATTATCTTCTCAGGAATGTCCCAGAATATGCTGAATACAGGAATGTTTGTGGAAAATATCTTCCTTGGCGAAAAAAACACTTCGAATTTTTCCTTCAAAATATTAAACCAAGGCAAATAAAATAAAAAAGTCCATAAGAATGAAGCGATAACTATCAGTGAATCTTTTGTTATTTCATTGAAAGAATTAATATTAACGGTGAGAGAAGAAACCATGAGAGAAATATTATATTTTACAAATGATTAAGAAACTAATTTAAGGAAACCAATGGTAATAAAGTAATGACTTTAAATCAAATCCGAGCGTTGAATGTAAATAAGAAAGCATTATTGGAAGTAATGAGCATAATGAAACATTTTGAAGGGAACTTCAGAACCTTTGATGGATTAAACTTGTATTATCAAGCATGGCTGCCTAATGGGGATCCCAAAGCTATTATTCAACTTTCTCACGGAGTAGGTGAACATAGTTCTCGTTATAGCAACGTAGTAAATGCTCTTGTTCCAGCTGGATTTGCAATTTATACCAAAGATTATCGTGGCCACGGAAAATCTGAAGGGGAACACGCATACGTGAATAGTTTCACCGATTGGGTTAATGATGAGAAAGAATTTACAAAAGTAGTCAGAAGACACGAAGAAAATGTCCCTCTATTTCTTTTAGGTCACTCTCTAGGAGCATGTATTGCCATTCTATACGCTGCTTCCCAACCAGATGATCTAACGGGATTAGTTCTGTCTGGAACTGGTACACATGTGGGTGATACAGTCAATCCCATTCTTGTATTCCTTGCAAGATTTTTAGCAAAGATTAGACCTAAATGGAAAACATATGCTGGATTACCAGACCACCTCTCGCGGGATCCAGATGTAGTCGAAAAGTACATAAATGATCCATTAGTTTTTACGCGGTATACCTTTCGCCTTGGAAATGAAATATTTAGAATCTGGAAGATATTATCTAGTGAAATTTCATTAATTAAAATTCCAATCCTTGTTCAATCGGGTGAATTAGATAAAATTGTGACTGGGGTTTCTGAGTTATTTTCTCAGGTGACCGCTGAAGATAAAACCCTAAAGATTTACAAGGGATTATTTCATGAAGTTTATAATGAGTTAGAAGCTGACCGTGTTCAGGTACTCGCTAACCTTAAAGATTGGCTTATAAATCATCTTTAGTCAAAAATCATAGATTAATAGATAAATGTGTTAAATTAGTAGATGCTCCCACTATAAATGGAGTTGGCCTCAAAATGGACGCCGAGGACAAACTCAAAGAAATAAAAAAACTTGAAAAATTGGAAAAGAAAAAGAAGTGGGAAGATGCTAGTAGGGCAGCTGGTGAATTAGCTGAATATTATATTGAAAAGAAAGATTTTACTAAGGGATTAAAATATTTCGAACGGGCAATTGTAGCTCAAAAGAAGGAAAGGAAAACAGAAAAAGTTATTGTTCTATACAGGAAAATAATTAGTGCTGCTAGAAAGGGTAAGACTAAAACAAGAAAAGAATTATTCAAATATGCTGCAGCAGCAATCCCTTTGATCGAAGTATATATTCAAGTCTTAAAAGAAAGCAAAGGAAATCGATACATATCCAAACATGGCGCAATGACCAGTTATTTTCTTGGGGAATGTTTAGAGATTGTTTCTGGTACAATGCAACGAGATGAAGAATTCATCCGTGCGGGTCGCATTTTTGTAGAAGTAGGAAAAAAGCTTTTCAGCTCTGAAAAAACTGAGAAAGACGCAAATGAAGCATTTGAGAAGGCACGAATAATTTTTAGTCAAATTAGAAATAGGGAGGAGACATTTGAAGCAATTCTCACTGAAGCTGACCTTAATATTAAGAAGTATCGTTTTGAAAGGGGATTTTTATTATTCGAAGAAGCAAGGGGAGCGTTTGATGACGAAGTTCATCAAGGGAAGGTGGTAGACGCTGAAAAAGTAGTCTATGCGGAAATGGGACTTCAAATCCTGAAGAGTCATTTTACAGATATGGAACAACGCAAGATCGCCGAAATGCTAATTTCAAAGGCAAAAGAGGCTCATCTGTTGGCAAAATCCCTGGATCAAGTGCCTGGAATTCTCTTTGAAATAGGAAAAATAAACATAGAGCACAAACAACTTGAGAATGGGTTCAATTCTTTCGATGAATCGATTACAAACTCTCAACTTGTCGGAGACGAGGCCACACCTGCAGAAATTATTGAGTACATCTTTCAAGAGGGGAAAAAGTTCGCTGAAAATCTTCTGAATGCATCTACTAAATTAGATTTGAGAGATATTAACCAACTTCCATTTATACCGTATTTTAATAAAATTGAAGAGATCTGTAAGAAATTAGACAAGGGACAAGAGGTTGAAGAAGTAGCTCTGTATATTTGGCAATTAGGATTAAATCTTCTAGAACAAAATTTGATACCTGATGATTTCCCCCTCATAGAGAAAGCTGTATCTTTTCTCATTAATCATAACCGTTTTAGCGGCCTTAATAAAGTCGGTGATGCTCTAGAAAAGAGACTAGATGAATTAGCAGAAAAAAGAAAAATCGATCAATTCGAAAATCTAAAGACCTTTTTAGTGGATTCGTACACAAGAATCAATGATATTCCATCAGCAGGATTTTTAAATGTCAAAATTGCTCAAATATATGCTAGATGGGGAAATTACGAAAAACAGGTTGACTGTTTGCGGGAAACAGCAACCCTTTTTCAGAATGTTGACCATGATACAGTTAAAGAGTTTAGTAAAGCCCTCAATGAACAATTTGAACAAATGGAACCTTATGTTCCTGATTCAATTATTAATGAATTTATTTATTTACTTGGCAACACATACCTACAACTCAAAGATGAGGATAGTTACGATGCCTTATTTGCTAGGTATGTTTTGAAATCCCTTGAAAATAATGATTTCTCTAAGGCAGTAGAATACCATCAACAAGATTTTGAATTTCTTGTGAGAACAAAAAACTACTCTCGTGCATTAGCACGACTAGAAGAGTTCTGTAAAATTGTATTTTTAAAAGGAAAATATCAACTCGCGGATAACTTCAGATCTAAACAGATAAAAATGTTGATTGAGAGCAAATCTTCTCAAGAACAAGTACTACAAACCATCAATAGTTTAGAAGACCATATTGCCGAGGCTCTTGCTAAAAAAGCCGATATCTCGATAGTGAACGACCTTTTCAATCATATTATTGAATTATATGACTATTTAGGATTGAAAGAAGCACAAGGGGATGCTGCGTTTGAGATGGCAAATCGCTTATTTGAAGTAGAATATATTGAGCCAGGATTTGAATACCTTAATCGTGCATATGAGCAATTTAAGACTGAAAATGTAACAGAGAAAATATATGGTCTATTACTGGAATTGGCTTTTGAGAAAAAAAAGTTTTATCAAGAACTTGAAGATCAAAAAACTGCGGATCGATTTTTAGGTTTTTTAATTGAAACACTCAAAGAATTGGGTCAAGCTAAGGAAGCAGCTGAATTAATAATGAGTCGTGCTGTTCAACTTGTTCCAATCGATGAAGCGAAGGGGCACGATTATTTTGAACAAGCGAAGGAGCTTATATCTCAGACAGAATCATCAGATGAAGTCTTAAAATTCTATCAAGACTATGGTTCCGCACTTTTAAAGGCTGGAAAAATTGATGAGGGAATGGAGACGCTAGCTCAAGCAGAAGGTTCTACCTCCACAAATTCTCTGGCAATTGCAGACACTTGTTTAACCGTAGCAAAGGATAGATTTACAGAAAAAGACTATGACACTTATTTTACTCTTGTAGATCGTGCATTAACTATCTATACTGATTTAGAAATGTTTCGGGAATCATCGTCTATTGCTCTTGCCGAAGCTCGGAAATTATGGAGCGTTAACAATCTACCTTATACAATGATATATTTAGAACGAGCATGGGCACCTTTAGCAATGACTTATGATGAAAAATTAGAACAATCAATTCAACCAGTCCTACAGACATCAGAAGAGTTTATTACCGCTCTTTTTGATCAGAAGAAATATGATGAAGCAAAGAACTTTCTAGAATTTCAAGAACGGATCTACAGACAGCTAAACCTCACAGAAAAAATCTTAGAGGTAGAGATGAAGAAAATTGATGCCCTAATTGGACGTGGAAATATTGATGGAGCTCTTTCTCAAGTTCTTGATATGGCTACAATTGGAATGGAAGAATCAAAATTCAAAGAAACAGTATCCCTTTTAAAGGATTTAATACCCGCATTTATTACAATATCTCCATTGAAAGCAAAAGATCTCCTAAAGATATTCATCAACCTCCTCCTAACAATGGAACCAAAGGAAATTGCCCAGGAGATCCTTTATGAAACCCTAGATTCCAATATAATATTAATAACTGAATCAAAGACTAAAAAACAACAGGAACTATTTCAAGATCAAGTTACTCTCTTTTTCAATGCCTTAACAGAAGTAGCAGAAGCAGAAGATATATTGACTCATTTTATAATTCATTTTAGCCAAGAAATGACCAAACTTCGAGAATATCTATCACTATTCAATGTTTTAAAACAAAACATCTCCAATTTACAAGCAACCGATTCTACAACTAAAATGAAGATAGTCAATGAAATCAGTTCAATATTAGAATACCATGAGCTAGCTCCACAAACTATTCTTGAAGGACTTGATTTTCTAAAGGATTTAACTTGGAATATCGATGTTCAGAATAGAGAGAGCGTTTCGCGCATATTTGTCATGATTGGCACAAAACACAAGTCACAGAAGGATATTTACAGTCTTGCAGTTCAATTAGCTTTCGAACAATCTAAACAATCAGGTAATGTTCCAGCTACCTTAGATCTTCTCTACGGATTGATTGAAGAAGACTTGAAAATTGAAAATTATTTGAATGCATTAAGAAAGCTAGATGAGGTTATTGAAAAATTAGATCAAGCTCCAATAGCAATGGCAAAAAAATTTGCTGATTTCCTAGATGAATATTTAGTTAAGTTAAAAAAACAGAAAAATAAAAAGTGGCTTGATTTATTATCAACTAAACATCAAATAATTAGTGATCGATTCTTAAACGAAAATATGAAGTTCACTACGTCTGATTAACAGTTTTCAGAAAGCGTTCTTGACGATATGCTTGATATGGCGAGAAAAAATACAAAGAAGTCAAAGAAAAAAATGAATAGTAACTAATAAAAATTGGAAAAGCGAAGTTCAGTTAGATATTTTGAAGGTTAATTCTAATGAGTAGTGATTACACTTCATGGTTCTGCCAAGAAATGAAAAAACTGCTCGATTTAATAGCAAATCGGGCATACCAGACTAACCCTATTGATGTAAATAATCAAATTGCGGAAATCCAACGTGGAGTAGAGTATGGCACCAATAACCCAGGTTCAATTGATGATTTACTCCTCAAACTTGGCAGAAACTTTATTGATTCTTTTCAGGTCTATCTACGCCAAAGGAAGGCAAAATCTCCTACAGGTATTCCCCCTGGTGGTCAAGCAACATTACTTGCGGGTGTAGATGAAAGTCCACTAAGTGAAGCTGAGACTGCAAGCCAACAATTTAGTGTGGATGAGTTA
>CAZALJ010000114.1:0-6159 GCA_964485715.1 uncultured archaeon | reverse complement strand
GATATTCTTGGAGAGGGTAAGTGCCCTGCTGAACACATAATTGGAGACGTGTTTAATTATCCTGAAGAAAGAGGAAAGATTTGTCCCTCTGCATTCCACTCAATTTTTCCTACCATCAGAATTATGCAGAGTGGAGGTAAAATGCCATGGTTTGATACACCCGATAGTCACTCTAACTGTTGCCCTGACTACAAACGTCCCGTGGTTTTCAAAATTTCACGAAAAGAAAAACCAGAATGAAAGAATATACGAGAATTGTGCAAACTAGAAGATATACCTAGGTTCACTAGCTTGATCTCTTGTGCTCTTGTATTAGTTCACTCAATGTATCTTTGTTTGGCAGTTCTCTCCCAATAAATAGTTCTCCATTCGCTTTATCGAAAAATTCATTGCTATCCATAATTACCAATGTTGGATTACTTCTTGGGTCTTTTATCACGAAAATCTTTCTTTGAGGGGTCCTTGTCAATCCTTTAAGGTATCCTTCCGTTGTTATTACATCCCACAATCTCTCTAACAGTTTCAGATTCATAAGTAATAATTGATGATGGTAATATTTAATCGTTTATAGGACTCAGTTCTAAATAAAAATCCTAGAAGAAGTCTTAAAAGAAGTTATTACTTACGAAGATTTCTTTATTCAAACAACAAAGGCATGAGATGCTTTAAATTCTGTTTTTCTATCAAAAATTTTAATATGCTTATAAAGACCAATTATGTGATTAGGGGGCATTCAACAAATTACACGATCATTTTGCTTTTTTGGGTTCAAAGAGTAGGTTCGACAATTTCTTTACTACATGTTGTGAAGAAATTTTTACCAATATGTAAGCAGGGATGAAATTTTATTGTGTTGTATACTTCATTAAAATAACCATCCAAAGCATATGCTTTGATAATTTGTCCAACGATTAATACGTGCTCTCCCAGTTTTATGGTTCTTACTACTTTACATTCTAAATGGGCGACACATTCCCCTATAATTGGAACATCAACTCTTTTTGCTTTTAGAGGTGTCAATTTAGCTTTCTCGAATTTATCATGAGTTCTTCCTGATCGCCGCCCACAGAATAACACTTTTTGAGCTTGTTCAAATGTAGGGATATTTACAACAAATTCCTCTTTATCTATGATTAGATTATATGAGTACCTTTCAGAACGAATACTCATGGCTAATAATGGAGGATTTACACTAACAGGAGTGATCCAAGCCACAGCCATTATGTTGATTTTTTCATTTTTGCCTTTAGAGGTAATTAAAGATGTATTATATGGATGCAGAAGATAAAGGGATCGTTCAAAAGGAATGGTTACTTTTAATTTTTGAGTCACATTTGAAACCTCTAATTGATTAGAATATTTAATAAGTAAAAAATCTTCTACTCCATTCTTTTTACCATTTTAAATATCTCTATGCCATGATAATTCCTTTTTGTCCCTGTTTTTCTAAATCCACATCTCTCATATAGGCTCACTGCATTGATAAGAGGGCCAAAACATTCCAAAGATATGGTTTTAGTATGTTTTTCTTTAGCTGTTGTACAAATTTCGTCGAGAATGAAACGACCAATACCCTTTTTCTGATACTTAGGTTTAACAGCCATATTACGTATATGCACATTCGTTTCCTCTTGCATTTCTATTGAGGCTGTCCCAACAATCTTATCCTTATAAATAGCTATTAAAACATCCGATTTCTGATCTTCAATACGTTTTTTAATTTTATAAGTGGGTATTACTGTTGCTTCATATGCTTCCTCTGTATAGAATATGTGATAGGGGGTGAATGATTCGGAAAGAACGTCATAGATCTCCTGAATGGTGTCTTTGGGCGCTTTTTTAATAGTTACATCATTTTTCACATTTGTAACTATTACCATCTATTCTTCCCCATAAATCGTCTGTGAATTCGCTAGTTTATATATCTGTAAATGTTTCATATAGTGGAAGAACCCTTGTTGGAGAAAGCTGAACTAATCCTAGGAATTTTAAGCTTTGTTTCCCTCCTCAATAGTCTTCCTAGGAGCTTAATGCCTTTTGTGATCATTTTTGGAGGTAATAATGAATACCCTAGCCTCATAGCATTCGTAGGTCTTTGTAACCTAATCAATTCAGAATCTTCTGTGACAGCATAACCAAAGTGCGGGAAAAAAGCAAAACCTGGAACGTAAGCTACCCCTTTGTCTATTGATTTCTGCACAAAATCCAGGGAATCAAAATTCCGACTGGTTGCTTCATACCAAATGAAGAACCCTCCAGTAGGTTTCGTAAATGAACCATCGGGCATGTATTCTTCTATCGCGTCAATCATAGCCTTACACCGTTCTTCATAGCCCTGACGAATTCCTGGAAGTTGTAAATCGATAAATTTTTCGTAATAACGAGCAAGAATTGCTTGGACAAATTCTGACGAACATAGATCGTAATATCCCTTAGCCTTAACCGCGGCTTTACGCAATCCTTTAGGTAGAACACTATAACCTAACCTAAAGGAAGCTGCTTCTTTGGTTGAAGTTGATAAGTAAGCTATTCGCTGATTTTCAGGATCAGATTCTTTTAAGGGGTGAATGTAATTATCCTTTTTTCTAAACTGAATTTCTTTGTAAGCAGCATCTTCGACAATTAAAAGATCGTTAAAACCAAAAACTATGTCTATGATTTGTTGCTTTCTTTTAGACGAAAGAGTCGTTCCCTTGGGATTGTCTGAATAAGGAATGGTGTAAAGAATTTTTGGAGTCTTACCAAACTTATATCTACATAACTTCACCGCTACATCAATGAATTCTGGTATCAAACCACCATCATCCGAGGGAAGCGTGACGATGGTTGCTCCAAGTTTTTCAGCAGGCAACAAAAATCCTAAATAAGATGGCCTTGTCGTAAGAATGATGTCTCCAGGAGTAATGAGGCAATCATTGATTGCATAAAGAATTTGTTGAGAACCAGTAGTGAGGAGGACGTCATCAGGAGTGCAAAAAACATGGTCTCGCTTTTGTAGCCTTTTTGCTAATATAGTTCGAAGCTCAATATTACCTTCTGTGGCTCCATAGTTATACTTGTCTAAAACATTTATAGCGTTCTGGCGGAGAAGAGCTTTTTCCTCAGAAATAATGTCTTCCATGATTTGGTGGAAAATTTCAATAGGAAGGATACCTGGTTTACCCCCACCAAAGTAATATTTAGGAGAAAACCTCAATAAGCGGCGAATTTCACTTTCAGGAAGAACCGAAACCCAGTCCGCATATTTGAGAGAGAGAGGAGACTGTTTAGTCTCCAATAAAACATTACTATTCATTTTTTACTACCAACAGACGAATGGTAATTCATCTGGATAATTTATGAAAAATATCATACTAATATATTGATCGATAGACGAACTAACAATAATCTTAAATACCTAAGTGGACATTGAACTTTATGGTGATAGTCTCTTGTTTGCCGATTCGGAAGTTATTGATTCAATAGATCGCAAAATTATTGATTTAATGAAGGAGAATTGCAGGATTTCAAGACGGGACATAGCTAAAGAGCTTGGCATTTCCCCTCAAACAGTTCAAAACAGAATCAACGCTCTTGAAAAAAATGGTATCATCTTGGGATATACAATAATCACCAATGAAAAGAAACTTGGAAAAGGTGTGACTGCTTTCCTCCTTGTCGTATTAGACCGTACTAAACATGCATGGTCGTTCACTGAAGAACATTTAATGTTACGCCAGTCAGAACTTCAAATTATTGAAATGCATCATATCACTGGCAACTGGGACGTGGTTTTAAAGATCAAAACTCGTAACCTCGATTCCTTAGAAAATACTATTCTTAAAATTGTCAATATGCCTGGAGTGTCACGAAGTCTTACATTGATCTGCCTTAGTTCAAATGAATATGGTTACGAGATGAAACGTTCAGAACCAGAATTAATTCAGTCGGAACTCCTCTGGAATTTTACCTAACTGTATTTTTTTCTTTTAATATCCATGTACCCACTCAAGTGTATTTTAATATACCCATTGCAGGATTATGAGTTAGTATGCGAGAAAATATGTCGAATTGAGAAATTATTGGCAGAATAGAATAATCAGAGTATTTAAGTAGATAGTAATATGTTAAGAACTATTAAATGAGGATATTGCACAAATATGTTATTGAGAGATAATTTAATGAAAAAGGAAGAATTCTTATCAATTTTAAATAAAACGCGTGAAAATTGGGAAATAAAACTGAAAATGTACTCTGAGCCTAATTATGCTGAATTTTATGGAATTTTATCTAGAGTAAGTTTATTAGACTACGTTATTTCGCTTGCAGAACAATTAGAGTGCTAACTTCATTTTTTCTTTCCAATTGTAACCCAGAACTCCCACTTTTGTTATTTTACTCTTTTTGTCTCATATCACTAAACATTTATTCTGACTCCTTCCTTCCACATTCTTTCGATGATCCTCTCTGATTTTTTATTTAACGGATTTAATCCCACATCCAAATAATGAAGATTGGTAAGATTTAGAAGAGTGATTGGGAGAGAGGTAAGTTGATTATCACGCAAGACAATCTCTTGAAGATTTTCAAGTTTATCGAGAGTGTTAGGAAGAAAAGTTAAGTTATTAGACTTTAAATATAGTACTCGCAGTGATTTGAGGTTCCCTATTGAATCTGGTAATGAAGCTAACTGATTGTGATATAGATCTAAAAACCAGAGGTTCTTGAGTGCGCCAATAGATTCTGGAAGAGTTCTCAATTGATTGTCTCGTACACTAAGTTTTTCAAGATTGACGAGACTTCCAATGCTTTTTGGTAGGACAGATAACTTATTATCAGAGATATTTAATTCTATTAAGGATGAAAGGTCTCTCAAGGAAATTTCGGGTAGGAATTTCAGTTGGTTATGCTGTAAATCTAAAATCTTTAGATTTATCAAGTTACCTAGTGTCCTAGGAAGCGATGAAATGTAGTTAAAACTTGATATAAGTATTTCAAGATGGTGTAACTCTCCTATTGTCTCTGGTAAAGATGTTAAACGGTTCACATTCAATTCTAATGTTTTTAAACTTGAAAATTCTTTAATAGTGTCAGGTAAACAGACCAATTCATTCTGACTCAATATTAGTCGATCTAGAAATTCATAGTGATCTATTTTCCTAGGTAATTTCTTTAATTTCTTCCCAGATAAATTCAATTTCAATTTCTATCATATTCCTGATCATAAAAGACTATTACACCATTGAGAGCGTTATACTTTTTTCAAATAATTGATTACCTTTAGTATTAGGAAATATTTTCCCGTACTTAATCTATTTGCTTTTTATCTACAGTGTATTGCTTAAAAACGTATTAAAAGATCGTTAATAATAAGATATAATTCACCGTTAGCAACTTTTAAATAATTGATAAGTAAAAATACCTCTGTAATGAAAAGAAAAACAATACTTCCTCTTCTCTCTGCTTTTTTAATGATAATTTTAATTTTTAATGGAAGTTACATTCATAATGGTTTCGTATCTGCCGTAATAAATCAAAATTTTGAGTGGAAAGTAGAAATAGGTGACTCCCAAACCTATACTTATAAAATATTTTATGATATCCGAGAACCTAGTCTTGAAGAATACCAAATATCTGGAATCGCTGTTAATGGACAAATAGTCTCAGTAATTGTGAGGGAAGGGACTAAAATAACTTATACCATTTCCTCTATTCCTATCACGGGATCTTTACGATGTGAGATGACTTATAATTCAAATGTGACGTTGATTGAAGAATTTATTCCCGCTATTATTGTCATGAAAACCACTGAGAACAAATCTTACTGGGAGGAACAAATTTATGGGAATGATTCAATCTTTCTTCAAAGAAATTTAGTAATTCAAGAGACAATCAACCAAGGTTTGTATTATGATGATGGGGGACAAATTTTCCCCTATACTCTAATTTCCACTTTCAAATGGAATTGGGAGACTGGGTGGTTAACATATTTCTATATTAGAGCTTTTTTCATGAATGAAACTTATATTGAGGAAGAATTCGAGGCATCAACAGATCCTTCAAATCCTTTATTTCAACCAAATGTAATATTTGGAATAACATTTTTATGTATTTTATTTGCGGCTCTTGCTGTTGAAATAAAATTCCAAAATAAATAAGTATTATTTCAGGAATAATAGA
>CAZALJ010000113.1:0-6179 GCA_964485715.1 uncultured archaeon | reverse complement strand
AGAAACACATTGCTGGATTGTGAAAGACTCTAAGAGATCTCGTGGGTTTTCTGCTATTATTATACCCCGACTAACGCGGTCTAACCCGTGTCCAGCCCGTCCTACTCTTTGGATAAGGGTTTCAACTCTTCTCGGGCTCATATATTGAACTACTAGGCTCACAGCACCAATATCTATTCCTAATTCAAGGGAAGAAGTGGCAATGATTAATTCTAAAATTCCTTCTCTCACATCTGCCTCTGCTTGCAGTCGATATTGAGCTGATAGACTAGAGTGGTGAACCTCGAAGTTGATTCGTTCATCAATGTCAACATTTTCATTGTAACGATTGAATCGATATCCAAGAATTTCTGCTTGCTGTCGTGTATTAGTAAAAAGTAAAACTGTTCCTGACTCTCTTTTAACAATTTCAATTATTCGAAAAAATCTTGCTGCTGCTTCTTCAGTGGTTTGTAGCGTCTTAGTGAATTTATGGAGGTTTGAAGACAGTTGAGTTGGAAATTCAACTGAAAGCTGTAATTGTTTCAAAGAGGGGATTTCAACAACTTTGCAATTAGAACTTCTTGGTGCAAGAAAATTTATCACTTTTTCAGGATTTCCCAGAGTTGCTGAAAGACTAATTCGCTGGATTTTTCTACCTGCACGCATAGAGAGACGTTCTAGGGCAATTGAAAGTTGAATACCTCGTTTTGTTTCAACTAATTCATGAATTTCATCAATAACTACTGTTTGAACATTTTTAAGCCGTTCTCGGCCAAGAATTTTTGCTGGCAATAAAGCTTGAAACAATTCAGGCGTGGTGATTAAAATTTGTGGAGGATCCTTAGTCTGTCTTCGTCTCTCCGCACTGGTGGTGTCTCCATGACGAACTGCAATCGACACTCCTAGTTTTTCACCCAATGATGGCAATACTCGTCGAAAAATATCACGATTGAGGGCCTTAAGTGGTGTGATCACGACAGTTGCGATCGGGATTGATTTTTCGGAAAGAATTCGATGAAGGCATGCAATGATTGTACCAAAGGTCTTTCCAGATCCGGTACTCGCGACAACCAAGACATCTTCTTTTGCAATGATAGCTTCAAGATATTCTAATTGCCCAGGAGTAGGTACGAGACTTAAGTCATCTAAGACATTTTGAAGCCGAGGATTTAATATGTCGAACGACACGAAACAATATCTTCCTTTTTTCTAAAAATTGTAGAGAAATTAATGAAAGACGGTCAAACAGGATCAATTTAACGAGATAGAAAAAGATATTCAATACTTTCTACCGAAACCTTTTTACAGAAATGCCACCTGAATCAAGGATAAATATTTAATTTTTTCACATGTATGTTATTGAATTTTCTTTAATTATTAAACAGATTTGCTAAAAACTTATAATACATGGTTAATACCCTTAAACAATTCAAACATATGGTATAGACTTTTAATGGTTATTAAATAATCATCATTATGAAAAAATGCCATATAACAGTGTAGAATGTACCAAAATGCATATAGTGAAAAAAAAAGCTAGATAAATAGAACTATATTTTTAAAAAAAAGTGAAAAAATCATTCATGTGGTTACTTTTCTGAAAAAAATCAATTTAATTTTCTTATATTTCAAAAAAATCAATTAAAAATGAACTATTTTATCTCTAGAAAAAAAACTCACTATTGCTACTAGCTTAAATAAATCTAATCACATGGTGGGAAACCTTGAAAGAGCTTGATATTAGTAAAGATGTAGCTAAAATTGCAGACAGAATTATTCATTTTATCGAAACATCTAAAGAAGAGAGGGGAGTTGAAGGTGTTTTAGTTTTGTTTTCTGGTTATATGGATTCTACAGTTGTCTCTAAATTGTGTCTCGAAGCGTTAAGTGATAAATCGGTGAAGTTACTAATAAGAACCAATAAGTATTTTGAAAAACAAGAAGATATTCTCGAAACCTCTATAAAATTTTTGGGAGTGACTGAAGAGATAGTTGTGAGATGCGATATAGAACCAATGCTTAGAAATTTCGGATCTAATCCTATCCCTGGTTCTGTTCGAGAAATTCCTTCAATGTACCAACCTTTAAGTTATTCACTGCTTAAAAATACTGCTAAAAAGGAAATTGAAGAAAAAACATATGGAATGGTAGGGAAGGCAAGTTCAGAACGGGAAAAGTGGATTCATAAGATCATAGCTCATAATAAATTAAGGTCAAGGGTACAGATGGCTATTGCATATTATACTGCAGAAACAGAAAATCACTTTCTAGTAGGCACAATTAACAGAACTGAATTATCAACAGGACTGTTTACAAAATGGGGTCATGGACACTGTGCAGATCTTATGCCTCTCGGTAATCTCTATCGATCACAAATTTTACAGCTGGCAGAGTATCTTGAGGTTCCAGAATCTATTCGAAATCTGTCAAAAGCTGATCTCATGCCTGGAATTGAAAATAAATATCTCTATTTCTTTGACTTACCTGCAATCGATGTTGATAGGATTCTAATCCGTCTTGAAGAGGGTTTTTCCACGACAGAAGTAAGTAGCGACACTGGTCTGCCAATTGACAAAATAGAAAAAATAAACACTTACTTTAATTCAGCTGCATATACAAGACAATCTCCACTGATACCAAAAATTTGAATTTCTTCACATTAAGCGAACCAATTATAAAAAAAACGTCTTGTTTCTCAGATAGAATTAGAGGTCATTAGAACTCCAGAAAACTTGTGTTTAAATGATCTTTAAAACGAAAGCCAAGAAAGAAAGGTAAATACCACTAAAAACAAGCATGAGGAGAGAGATTGGAACAAGGCGAGCCATAAAATACTTAAAATTCAATGGACGGCCTTCCTTCGTTAATATAGAGATCGCAAGAATCGACGCAGCACTTCCAAACGGAGTCAATCCTCCTGCAAATGCACCTGCAAAAATGAGCATAAACCACAGAAAACGAGGGTTACTTGCTACATAAGGCTCGTTAATATCTGAAACGATAGGTATTAAGGCAGCAGTCACGGGAATATTATCAAGTATTCCACTAACAATAGAAGCAATAATTAGGATAAGAAATCCTGCAAAAAAAAGATTGCCACCACTTATTTCCTTGAGTGAAAGTGCAATATCTTCGAGAACATGTGTATCTTCGAGAGTACCAACTAAAATGAATAACCCCGCAAAAAATAACAAAGTATCCCAAGAAAGCTCACGTATGAGACGATGTTCATCATTCCTTGTCAGGACTATCACTAAAATTCCTCCTAGAATAGCAATCACCCCTATGGGTAAATTCAATAGTTGAGAGAGAGCAAACCCTATAATTGTTATCACTAATGATAGTGCTGCTAAATAAAATCTCCTCCGATCTTCAACAACGCCCCACTCATCAAGAGAAAGAATCATTTGTGTATCAATGCCATATCTGGGTAGACAACTATATCAAGTGTTGAAGAGTTTTTAGATGTACTAGTGGTTATTATTGCATGTGGTTGAAATAAGAATCAAGTCTCATGAACTAAACATGTCAATAAATAATCTACTAAAGGTGCATTCCTGTCAAATTCTGTAATATTTTCTTGAACTATAAAAGAAATCGGTTTTTTCTGAGTTACTCTTCCTCGGGGAGGTCTGGGAATCTTGTTAACTACCATGATAATTTTAGTATCATCCGTCATTTTCATGTTATGCAGAGTCCTTATCTCTTTTGTAGAAACATGTGTATCTATTATGAGAATGTCGTACGGATTGGGATCTTGCCAAGTTTCAATGATTTCTTGGAGGTACTCAAATGTGGGACAATGAATAGAGAGGATTTCTCTGGCTAATAGCATCTTATACAAAGAAAGGAATGTATTATCATCTTTACAAAGAAGTAAAAGCTTCCTGGGCTCCTGATTGAAGATATTTGACGTTAAATCTCTTAATAATCGGTGTAAAACATCTAAAACCTTTGCTTCCAGTAAATCATCATTAATTAATGAGGATGCGACATCTTTAAGGTTTGAAATCAGGTTTAATGAATTTGATAAAACCTCTGGACTTGAATTGGTAAATAATTGAATTCCTCTCCAATGAAGCAGATCCAAGGGTTGTTTTCCCATTATTGCTTCATTAAAAAGATTCTGAAATTGTTCTCGTTTTATTTCTTCCAAAAGATCTTGATCTAGAAGAAAATTCTTTATTTCTTGCGTAAATTGATCTTTAACTCCATCCCAATTAAATATCATGTTTTCAAGTTCTTTGTGATACATATCTTGGAATTTAGTCCCAATGAATTGTAACATGAGATGAACCGAAAATGGGTGTAGTTTCTCCTCTCCTGCACTTACAATTGCAGTAACTATTGTTTTATCAATTGTTTCAAGGTAAAGTTCATCTTCTCCCATTTTTAAAAATTCAATGGTTTTATTCTCAATACTAAGGGATTCAGCGAAATTTGAAAGTCCAGCTACAAGTCCAGAAAATAGGGTCTCATCTATTTCATAATCAGAAAACGGAGCACGATAATCATAATAACACAACCCGATTTTCGATATAATCCACAAATTTTTGATGATCATTGTACGTGTCCTTAAATATTGAGTATCCTGTTCATATATTAAAGTTGGTATTCAAAATAAGTTCTTATCAAAGGAAAATTGAGTTTTTCTTAATCAATGATTTTGATCAGGCTTGTTCTGAACAATAAAATCATTAGATTGAAAAATAAGTTGGATAGCGTTAATCAAAATTACACGAGTATATTGAAACTGGCTTATAACGCGAGAAACCCAGTTTCTTATAAAGTTTGATAGCAGGAAGATTATCTTTAGTAACAAATAAGGTAACAAAGAATTTTTCCTTCAGGATTTCACTTGTAATTGTTGAAACCAAAGTCGTACCAATTGATTGTCCGCGAAATTCTGGCAACACAATAATATTCCTCAAATGCGCTGCATCAGGTGTTTCAAAGTGTGTCCCTCCACAGGCAATAATTTTGTCGTCAATTTCGCTGAAAAAATAGAAATTACTTTCTAATTGTATGGGGTTCCAAGGATAAGTTTGAATTACTCTATAAAATTTATCTATGCGACCATAATTTTCTTTAGTTACCCGATTACATGTGTGAGCTGGATTTATTGGTCGAAATTTAGATCGATTTGTGATCATACAATATTCGGAACTTCTCTCTTTTACTTCAAAATAATTAGTCAATTCTTTCTCTTTCAATGTGAAAGAAACTAAGGTGAACCCCTTCGGTACAATTTGATCTAAGTTTGAAAGAATGAATATTTCACTCTCAGGAGAATTGTTTAGAGGGACTACAGAGGGAGCTTTAAATCCTTTAAAAACGGTGAAAAATGAGATTAATTCATTGCCGTCAAAAACGCCATAGATATCTGTGAGTTTAACACAAGGTGGAAATAAATCACCCAATAAAACTATATTGTCAAAATAATCGTTTTCACCCAATTCAACACATTTATGAATCAATTCTCGATTAATTTTTGAGATAAGATTAATTCTCAACACGATTCCTCCAAAGAACCATTATTACGAGCTCTAAATGGTATTTATCAAATGAAATCAAAATTATTCACACCATTATTGACTAAGGACTTATTATGAGCTAATTTTTGACAACTTCGAAAAACCCCTTTGCTTAAAAAATACTACTCATAGTGTCACTTATCATGAAAAATCTACGAGGAAGAGGTTGGACTTGCGGTAGTTATGAACAAGGTTCACAGAATGCAATAACTGATGTTCCTGGGGTTAAAATTGGGCATGAAACTATCATTAAAGGAGAAGGAGAGTTAGTACCTGGAAAAGGACCAATTCGTACAGGAGTTACTGTGGTTTTACCCCATAGTGGAAACATTTTCAAAGAAAAGGTGCCTGCAGGTGTTTTTGTTGCTAATGGCTATGGCAAGGCTACTGGTATTCCCCAAATACTTGAAACGGGATGCATCGAAACACCAATAGCAATGACCAACACATTAAATGTGGGGTTGGTGTTTGACGCTCTAGTAAGTCACGCGATAAGTAAAAATCCAGATATAGGTATAAAAACGGGATCAGTGGCACCTATTGTCACCGAGTGTTTTGATGGCTACTTGAATGACATCCAGGGTAGGCATGTGAGGGAATCACACGTCATTGAGGCAATAACAAAAGCGAGATTGTCTACTGGAGTAGAACAGGGAAATATTG
>CAZALJ010000112.1:0-6188 GCA_964485715.1 uncultured archaeon | reverse complement strand
TCGACGTGTCGAAGACTTTTGTAAATGTGTAATCAAAAATAGGGAGGCCACCCTCCTCAATCACAAGGAGTAACGTGAAATCAAGTGGCTTATAACTATCTGAGACCCAAAACAGCGGAAGAGCGCTTAACACTGCAAGTATGGTTATAAGATAAGTAATAAACTCAATATCAGTAAGATTAGTTACCAGAGGTTTTAAGACCCAATGTCCGAATCCAGAACCAACTCCAAGACCTAAAGCAAGTGAAATGAAACCAACGGCATAATAACGGCCAAGCCCGTCACGTGGAGATAAATCTGCCCACAAGGAAGAGTCTAGAGTAGGATGAAGCATGGCAAAAGAAAAACCTATAACTAAAGCAGCCATAAGAAAACTATTAGGAGTCTTCTCCAACCCAAAAATTAATGACGCAAGTACTAATCCATAAATTGTACCCACAATTAAGGTCTTGCGGCCAAAACGATCTGCCAGATATCCAGCGGGCAGTATTATTATAAGATCTCCCAGCAGAACGAAAACCCAGAAAGTCTTGTCTACAGGAAATTTAAAATAACCTAAGCCAGGAATATCTATACTCCATAAACTCCCATAAATTTCTTCCAATAACCCCCCTATTTGGGAAAAACTAGCTATCGAGATCCCAAGCATTGCATATAACAAAAAATGTGAAACTAAATAAGCCCGAACTGAACGCCTACCTATGATTCTGTTAATTTTTGTTGGCCATTTATCATTTTGCCAAGGAATACCCATATCACGGGTCAGGAGAAAGAATATAAATGTTGATAAAAGCCCTAGAACACCAACAGCTAGTAGAACACTAACGAAGCTTTCACTCCATAATCCGCTTTGTTGATGGGAAAATACTCCTCCAAAAAGAATACAAATTAGAGCAATAACAATAAAAGTAAAGATACCATAAGAATATGTTCTTCCACGGTACCACATATCTGTTAGACCAGCAAACAAAGTTCCACAGCTTGTTAATAATACTCCAAAAAAGAATGCTAAGCTTGTCAAGCTAACTATCAATAATAGACTTATGTCAATGAAAATAACAAGTATAATAACTGAAATTGAGCTTCCTACCATCCCTATTGTTACTGATAACCTGAGGTACTCTGGATGTTTATCAAGAAATGTTCCTGTAAAATATAACATAAAAATGACCAGAAATAGAATAGCTCCCAAAATTAATATTCCAAATCCACGAAAAGGATTGGTTTCAGATGATTCAACATAATCTAAAATATCAAATGAGTAAATCAAAAGTAACAGGGAAGCTAACAACCAAGAGAAAATGCTAGGAATAATTACTGTCAGAATGGTTTTGACTTTCACTTTTATCACTTTAAAATTGGTAGAAAATCTTTTTATGGTTTTTACAATCTCTGTTCGCTATTTTAAGTTTACTAAATTTTACCTTTCTTAAGTATCTCGTTGATAGGCAGTGTTTGTTTATTGATCCATCAAACTTTATTAACTTAATTGCACATTCATTTCAATTCAAAATGGTAATGGGTTCAAGAGAACAGTATTTGAGGAGTAACTATGATTCTCATAAAGAAGATCAGCAATATTATGGCTCTTTCGGGCTGCCTAGAATCGTCTTGGATGGAAGAAGGGGGCCAAAAACATCTTCCGCAATACTGACTGCTGGTTCGAAAATCCTTATTTGACCAATCCACTCATTTATTTCATCGTGATAAGATAAGCAAAATCTAGCTAAAAACGTTTCTAGACGGCTTTGGAGTTCTGGATCAATCTTATTAGCAAATATGGTTGCAATAATCTCTTTTTCCTCTGTTCCAGCCTTAGCTTGCACAGTAAACACTCTTCCATGGCGAACGAGATCCAGTACAGCATGTTCTTCACCTATATTCTCGAAAAATGTACTTATTGCTGATAACGCTCCAGCCACAAGAGTTAAATCTTTCTGTGTGATCTTATTTTGATCTGGACGATCAAAATCGTAACTAAACAGGCACATCCCACTTGACGCTAATAGAAGAAGGTAAATATCAAGAGGTTCAAATGAATCTGATACGAAAAATAAAGGAAATAATCCAAGAACAGCGAAGCCAATAAGAATGTAAGTAATATAACTGATTGTATCCAATTCTAAGGGAAGAATGAAAAGGCCTATTGCTAGCCCACATCCAATCCCTTGAAGTAGGGAGATAAAACCCAATGCATTATATCTTCCTACTGAGTCAAGGGGACTAAGGTCACACCAAACAGCGGAGTCAATGGAGGGATGAATTGCTGAAAAACTTATCCCCAACAAGAATGCGGAAAAGTAGAACATTAATGGTGTATTACTGAGGCCTGCAATTAGTGCTGAAATGACAATGCCATAAACTCCTGCAACAACGAGGCTTTTTCGTCCAATACGATCAGAAAACCACCCCATTGGTAGAACAAGGAGTAAATCGCCAAAAAAAACTAGAATCCAGAACAATTTTGTCTGATCAACCTGGAATCCTTGAATGAATAGAAAATCAATAATAAGAGCAGGGTAGCGTAGCTGACCTACTTGGGATAATGAAGAAAAAGCGATGCCAATCATGAGGTAGATAAAGAAGTGTGATACCAAATAGGCCTTAACAGACCTACGATTGATGATTTTCTTGATAGGAGTAGGGAATTTGTCATTCACCCATGGAGACACTGAACGGGAAATGGAATAGAAGATTATTGCAGTAAGAATTGCCAATATGCCAATGATAATAAGAGGAAGTCGAAAATCCACCTGTTGGAAATCCACCTTTAAAAGTTCAACAAATGAAATAATACAAATAGATATGATTGCACTAACAAATAACGCAACAGCATAAACACGACCTCGATATTGAACCTCTGAATGCCCAGCGTAGAGTGCACCAGCTCCAGTAGCCAACATTCCCAAGAAAATGCCAAGACTTGGTAATCCTATTAGAAAATAAATAATGAAATCGACCCCTATTACAATTAACATCATACAAATCCCACACATCACAAGAGATCCTGTTATCAAAGGCTTGAGGAACTGTGGATTCTTATCAACGATGAATCCTGTGCCATACAGCGAACCAGTAGCTAAGCAAGCTGTTATAAATAAAAGTGACACTCCTGAGCTGAAAAGATTATGCTCTATATTCATTTGAGGAATCGTGTTAAATAAATCAAAGGCATATACCAGAAGAAAAAGTGCTGTAAGCAGCCATACTACAGTGGTAGGAAGAATAATGAGGAAATTTTTTGCCAATTTCATTAAAACTCTACCTCGATGAATGAATAAATTACAACAAAACTCTAATTAAAAAATACTTCTCATTTAATAACTAAATAGTATTGTCAGAGCCACTTTGATCTGAAAGAACAGGAGGTTTTTAGATTAGTAAGGTACCCTGTTGCGACACCTGGGAAAACACACGAGTCTAATATCAAATAAAATCGGTGAGAAAACAATGAAAAAAACACCAATAACTCTAATCAAGCTAGGTGGGAGCTTAATTACTCGTAAAAGAGATACTCATCGTATTAAGCAATATTTAGGCCAAATAGATCTTTTAATAAAAGGGAAGGGATCATTAGGAGATCTAATCGAAACGATTTCAAACTTAATGAACTTCCAAAGGTTGAATGAGATTTATCAGATTTTATCTTCCTTTCTAAATCACAATCCAAAGGAGAAGGTTGTGCTGGTTCATGGAGCAGGGTCAATTGGTCATTCTTTGGTTTTACATTTATTAAAGGAACATTCAGATCTTCAAACTGTCTATCCCGTTATTAAACTTGCTGTAGCAATCCAAAATCAGATAATTGTTTCGACAGCTATTCGTCATGGAATTAATGCTATTTCTTTTCCATCTCATTCAATTCTTATGGGTAACCCAGCTGATGGAGTGTCTTCAGAGAAAGCTGATTCTCCAGATTTGTCAGTATTCGAACATATAATTATTGAAACTAATGCAGTACCAGTATTTTATGGAGATGTTGGTCATACTATCAAAGGATGGAAAGTCTTCTCAGGGGATATTTATCCTGCAGCATTAATGAGACGACTCAATATTACTTATCTCGATTCAGTTATCTTTTTAACTAATGTTGAAGGAAAAAGCACTGGAATTTATACTAAAGATCCTAGTTATGATGATGCAGAGTATATATCACGTATTGAAGTCGACTTTGACGAAATTACTTGTTATAACTCCAATAATAAGATCCTATCATTCCAAGGAGAGGGAACCACAAGCGATTTTGATGTGACCGATGCTATGGGAGGAAAACTTCGTAATATTATTGAGTTAGCGAATGCTCATACTCAATGTTGGGTTGTTGGTCTCAATGAATTCGTCCAAGCTCTGAATGGGGAAAACGTTGGCACAAGAATCAGTCCAAAAAAGCCCTCACAAACACATGTTACATTTTTGGGGACAGGAGACGCTTTCACATCAGGTGGTCGCAAAAATACTTCAGTTTTCGTTGAAATTGGTGGACAGGGAGTCTTATTAGATTGTGGACCTCATTCTTTACAGGCTCTTAAAGAATCAGGTAGAAAAACAAATGATGTTGATATTATCCTTATTTCACACTATCATGGAGACCACTTTGGGGGAGTTCCTTTCTTTCTATTGGAAGCTAGTATACAACAACAACGGAATAAGCTCCTGACAGTTATTGGACCTCCTAACATTGATAGAAAGGTTAACGATCTTTATTCCGTTTTGTATGGCGCAATTGCAGAAGAAGAACTAACTTTTCCTTGTGAATTTTTAATTCTCTCACCATCAACATTTCCACTAAGAGTGAATGGAATTACTATCAGAGCATTTAAAATGCTTCATACCGAAGAGGCTCAGGGTTATAGGTTAGAAACAAAAGATTTCTCAATAGCTTACTCCGGTGATACTGGTTGGACAGATGAATTAGTTCCTCTAGTAAGGGACACACAGCTAGCAATTGTGGAATGCAATTTCTTTGAAAAAGAACATGAAATTCATTTGAATTATCAGCAGGTTAAGAAACTTCGCTCACTAACCGATAGAATAGCTCTCATTCACTTAGGATCAGAAGTACTAGATAATCTTCCTTTATTGGAATGGGAGGATAAAATGTTCATTCCTTCAGAAAACCAGAAGATGTGGATATAATTTCATAAAATTTTGAGGGTGCTCAAGAAAGATCTACTTATTTAACGTCTGTTGGCTGGTGTTCTATCAAACGCCAGACAATATTTTGCCTCTCTCCACTTTTTGCTGTAACAACTTTATAGGATATTTTGCCATCCATTCGCATTTGAGTAAGAACCATAGGAATGCGATCGGCACAATCTTGATTGAACATACTTACACGTTCGATAATTTCAACTGTGGTTGCCTCGACTAAGTCTTTCAAGACAATTTCGATCCACTTTTCTGTGCCAGATAACTCTAATTCTGACCCCAAACCTCGATTCACCTATTTCAGTTTTCTGATAAATTCTTCTAATCCACCTAAAAATAGTTTTTATTGGAATTTTTAATATTATTCTTCTTTTTTACGATTTTCTAGTATGGGAAAGAATAAGTAGTAAGTTTAACAATTGAGTTGAGTTAAAAAAAAATGGGTATCTTAATACTCACTACCTATAGTCAAGCGCCTTTTTTGTTTCTATTGGAATCTTTTCAACATTGTAAGGAAAACCTTTTGAAATAGAATTAAATATATTCCTTTAATTAGTACTAATTCATCAACTATTTCAGTACACCATTATAATTTGGTATATACAGAAATCTTAACAAGATTAATTCAATTTTTGAATATTCAGCTAGTTTATGTGAATTTCCGATAATTTGGACTGTAATGACTGGAGATAGCAGTTTGGTTAAAGAACTCAAACATGTTTTGAAAATATTGCTCTTAGGTGATGGAGCGGTTGGGAAAACATCATTGATTCTACGGTTTATCGAGAATAGGTTCGAAGCTGATTACGCGATGTCGTTGGGCGTGAACTTTCTTACTAAAACTGTAAAGTTTATTGACAAACAGAATGTTCAGCGAAATGCGTCGTTGCAAGTCTGGGATATAGCTGGCCAAGCAAGACATGTTTCCTACTCTCATCTCTATTTAAGAGGAGCTTCAGGTGCATTTTACGTGTTTGACTTAACACGTCGGGAAACACTTCTTCAGATGCAGGAAAGGTGGCAAGCACAGGTATTAAGGG
>CAZALJ010000111.1:4438-6236 GCA_964485715.1 uncultured archaeon | reverse complement strand
GCTGTTGTTATACATGAATAGTAGTCTGCTAGTGTTGAAGCACAAACCCGAGCAGCATATGTAGATGCCGCATATTCGTGTTCAGCGTAAAGTATTAGTGAGGTGTCTAGCGTACGTTTCTCAAGAGCTGTTGGAACCTCCCCCTTAATCATGTGGAAGAGGTATCCCGCCACAGTTTCCTCTGAGGATTCAAGAGGAACCTCATTATCGTAGGCACCTCGCTTTTTTTCC
This sequence comes from uncultured archaeon, assembly GCA_964485715.1. Classification (GTDB taxonomy): domain Archaea; phylum Asgardarchaeota; class Heimdallarchaeia; order Hodarchaeales; family Hodarchaeaceae; genus Hodarchaeum. Next base: position 6,005 of record CAZALJ010000111.1, on the reverse strand, counting down.
CAATAACCGATAATGCTTGGTAGAACTCCAAGGATCCGAAGAGCTTGAGGTTTTCCTTCTAGTCCTTTCTCTGGTTCAATTGTTCCTAAAGTGGATATAGCTGTACGCAGGAGAGACATTGGATGAGTATCTTTTGGTAAGTCATTGAGTACTTTTTGTAAAGGTTCTGGTAGGAAACGATTGTTATTAAGTTGTGATATCCATTCAGTCAATTGATCTTTATTCGGAAGATCACCATGGATAAGAAGGTAAGATACTTCTTCATATGTGCAATTTTTTGCTAATTCTTCGATCAGATAACCCCGATAAGATAAATGTATCCCTTTTTCGCCCACAGGACAAATTGCAGTAGTACCAACATCTATTCCACGTAAGCCTGGATCTATTTTGTAACTAACTTCCTGTTTTCTTTTAGGCATTTTTCTTCTCTCCTAATCGATCAAGTATGTTTTCCCAACGATAATAGTCCAATAATTCATACAGTTCTGCGCGTGTTTGCATTATATCAATCAAAGATTTTTGTGTCCCTTGTTTTCGAAGAGTTGAATAGACTTGTTCTGCTGCTTTATTCATCGCACGAAACGCTGTAAGGGGATATAAAATCATGGACACTCCTGCTCCCCTTAATTCTTCGACAGTAAATAGAGGTGTCTTTCCGAACTCTGTAATATTAGCAATTATAGGAACTGAAATGGCTTCAGTTATTGCTTTAAATTCTTCAAGTGATTTTAAAGCTTCAGGGAAAACAGCATTCGCACCAGCTGCAATGTATTGATGTATCCGGTCAATAGCACCTTGAAGCCCTTCATTAGCAAAAGCATCTGTCCGAGCCATTATCATAAAGTCAGGGTCCTTACGAACATCCACAGCTGCCATAATTCGGTCACACATCTCTTCAGTAGAAACTATTTTCTTTCTTGGGCGATGGCCACATCGTTTTTGAGCTTCTTGATCCTCTATATGGACTCCTGCTATTCCAACTTTTTCTAATGTCTTAATTGTTCGTGCAATAGAAAAAGCAGTTGCCCCAAATCCAGTGTCAATGTCAACTAATAAGGGAAGATCTATAACATCAGTAATTCGTCGAGCATCTTCTGCAACATTGTCAAGGGTAGTTATACCTAAATCAGGTAAGCCATAGGATGCATTAGCTACTCCAGCGCCTGAAAGATAGATTGCACGAAAACCAGCACGTTTTGCTGTCATAGCCATAAGTGCATTGATCGTTCCCACAATTTGTAAGGGTTTTTCTAGATTAAGAGCTTCTTTAAGTCTTGATCCTGGAGATTTTGCAGAGACATCCATAATTTTGTACTCCTTTTAGGAAATGTATAAAGTGTGATGCTCAATTAAATCTTATCAGAGTTATGGCCCAATTCGTTAGTAACGAATTAATATTTTTATTACTTTTTGATGATTAATTACCCAAATTTTTCAAAAGGAAATTCTTTCTGGAACTCCTTTTTTCAAGTAAAAATATCTTCGGGTGGTAACGTTCCTTTTGACTGGACGAAAATAAGTATTTATCTCCGATAGATCCCCAATGGTTTATACAATAATCAAACTA
>CAZALJ010000111.1:0-4338 GCA_964485715.1 uncultured archaeon | reverse complement strand
GAAAAATACACAAAATTTTTTCTATAACCAAGAAGATTGAATGAAATAGCCAATGCAAGTTGATTTTCAACCAGAAGACTCGATCTGTTGTTTTAGGTTAGTGAGAGGTAAGCCAGTTGAAGATTAAAGTGATTGCCATTGCTGATCTTCACCAAGGCAGCCCTGTCTCTCTTCCCAGCAATATTAGAGTGGTTTCACAAGACAAGTTAATTCAGAATATAATTCAACGTAAACCAGATGGAATTCTTATTGCTGGAGATCTTCAAGATTATATGTGGAATTTGGGAGTAGAAGTCAACCGAATCCCCCAAATCAAAAAACGAATGAAGAACGATAGTATATTTAAAGCATTGAACAGCGGATCTGTTCCTGTCTTTTTTGTTTGGGGGAACACTGATGTAATGGATCTTGAAAAAGGGAGAACTTATCATGAAACCCCTGTAACAGATGAACTACGTGAATGGTTTTGTGATGAATTTAGAAACTTGCGTAATTGTCATAATAAAATTCAGTACATCAAAGACCTTCCGATCCTTGGATATGCTGACGCTAATAAAACCACAGATGATCATAGCGGAAAATGTTGGGACGAACCTACTATTTTAAGAGACTTTCGAAATCTTATTCAAAGTTTGGATCCAAAAAAGAGGCTACAAACCATTTTTCTTACCCATACTCCACCACGGGGAGTGCTCGATTTTTCTAGTTTGGGAGGTCGTCACATCGGCTCATATTATTTACGTGAACTCATTGAAGACTTTCAACCAATTCTTTCAATATTCGGCCACGTTCATTACTGTGGTGGGTATTCAGAATTCATAAGCCAAACACAGTGTATCAATGTGTCTTCGTTTGGACTAGTGGTATCACACGAAATTCTCTTTGGACAAAGTGCATTCGAGCTACAAATTAACTCCAGCTATGAGGTTAATTCAACAACAATGATAGTTTCACACTATTGGGAAGGAAAGCGGAAAAAAGCTTTTGTAGAGTATCGTCACTGTGAAGTTTGCGGCAGACATACACCATTTGCCCGAAAACAGTTTAAAACTTGTCGTGTGTGTCTAGGAGCGCGAAGAATACAGAGTGATATAGAGCAGTAGCCTTAACACTCCTTGAAACGACAGAAGGAAAATTATATAAGAACACCAAAGAAGTAAAAACTAATTAAATGAATAGTCAGTTAATCCTAATTCTTTTTGCATTATGAGGAGATCTTGAAGGATTGATGGATTGACAGGAATTCCAGTTTCTCGACGTTTTATCTCCATCTCGTATTCTTTTTCTCCTGCTGTGTATATTCTTGTCTGTCCTGGTACTTTTCTAGAGTTTCTTAACCCTCTCACAATTTCACCTGCAATCTTCTTAAAAGTTTCAAGGGGGAGAAAACTTTCAATGTCTATTGCAAGGAAGAAATGACCCAGTTTGTATCCTTTCGCCAATGTTAAATCCTTCATGAATGGCCCCCCAGTCAAAGCAGCAGCAAGGATTTCGACAGCAGTTCCATAACCGTATCCTTTATGCCCTCCTAGAATTTCTCCTGCACCGCCTATGGGTAACAATGCTGCAGTTCCCTTCATAAGATTATCCAAGATTTTAATTGTATCTGTAGATTGTTCCCCATTCGCATCTATTACCCAACCTGCTGGAGTTGGTGTTTCTGTTCGTGCTAAGACCTCTATCTTCCCTCGTTGAGTTATCGAGGTAGCACAATCAATAAGGAAAGGAAATGGTTCATCAGTTGGGCAACCGATAGTGAGAGGGTTGGTCCCAAGCATAGGTTCTACACCAAAAGTTGGAGCAATAGAGGGACGAGCATTTGTTAATGTTAAACCAATCATTCCTTCGTCGATTGCCATTAGTGCATAATAGCCTGCAATACCATAATGCGTTGAATTTCTAACTGCGACTGCGCCTGTACCATATTGCTTTGCCTTGTTAATAGCTAATTTCATTGCTCGATAGGAGGCTACATGTCCCATTCCATGGCCCGCATCTATTAATGCAGTAGTCTCAGTTTCCTTGATTGTTTTAAAATCAGCAATTGGACTTTGAATGTTTGAGAGAATACGATCATAATACATTTTCAATCGTTGAACACCGTGTGATTCTATTCCTCTAAGATCTGAACTAATAAGGATGTCAGCGCAAATTTTTGCGTCTTTTTCTGGCACTTTAAGTTGAACGAAAACATCTCGCATGAAATTATGTAAAGTTTTCACATTTATGTAAATGATTTCTTCAGTCATCAATATGCACTCTCTTTACGAAGTCAAAAGTTTCTATCTGATAATTATTCAACACGCTTTTCTCGTTTATAGATAATTATTAAAATTAGTTAATCTAATAGAAATTGGATTGGATTATTTTGAATGATATTGCTCTATTAATCCTTGATATGCAGGTAGGAAATTTTATAGGCCCAGATCCGATCTTTAATGGTGAAGAACTACTTTCAAAAATTAATTCGTTGATAATTAAAATGCGATCTGCTCAATTTCCTATTATTTATATCCAAAATAATGGTGGTGAGGGTGACCCAGATGAACCAGGTACAGCAGGCTGGGAACTTCACTCAACTATAGCTCCTTCTGAAGATGATGTTGTTGTCCAGAAATCAAATCCAGATGCTTTCCAAGGAACATCCCTTAAATATGAACTAGACTCCAAAAAAATAACGAAAGTAGTCATTACAGGTCTTCAAACTGAGTACTGTATTGATTCTACTTGCAGAAAAGCTTTTAGTCTTGGCTATGAAGTAATTTTGGTTGAAGATGCACATAGTACCTGGGATTCTGAACTTCTCACGGCACAACAAATTATCGACCATCACAATAGTGTCTTGGGTGGCTGGTTTGTCACATTGAAAAAAACAAGAGATATAATTAGAGAAGTTCAGAAGAAAAAAGAAATCTAACGCGATTATTTCAACAATATCTCATATTTTAAATTAAATGGTCATTAGCGATCCTATTTAACTCCTTTTTGAGACTGTCATCAATAGGTTGTCTAGCTGGACGTTCACTTAGTTTAATTGCAATCTCTTTTGCTCTCTGTCTAGCTGATGTTTCACCATTTTTTTTCCAAAGGTCACGAGTTTCTCTATTTATTATCTGGAGACCATCAACGATAAATGGAAGATAGAGCTCCTTTCGGAATAACTTCAATGTCGTAGGATGAGACAGGAGTGAAACACTGGCATCATAATCCTTGATGATATCTTGAGCAAAAGGTTCACCATAGTCAGTAATTCCTTGAACAAGACGCTTAACCATACCTGCAATCTCATTGTCAATAACCACTTTCTCAAAACTCTGAGTTGCCTCAAAGTCTAACATCCCAGGTCCAGATATCATATTAATCCCAGCAAGCCCCGCTAATAACGCTCCCATGCCCCCTTCGAAACCAGCTTGAGCATCAGGGACTTTAGAATCAGATAATGTCATGTACGCATGTGTAGGAAGATTCAAAAATTTTCCCATTTGTACGTCTGCAATGTTAATCATCATTGTTTCGATGGCACCCATTGGAGTTGTTCCACACTTCATATCAAATACAGCTGGAGAACCCCCCCATATGATAGGCGCATTTCGTTTTGCTAGTTGGGCAATAACAAGTCCAGCCAAACATTCAGCAGTATGTTGAACAACGCAGCCAATTAACGAAATGGGAGCAGTAGAACCAGCAAGAGGCATACTCACAAATTCAGAAGGGATTCCGCATAATGCTGCATCAATTACAGATTGTGTAGTCAGGTTTGACCACATAAGAGGAGGACTTGGACAAGCATCAAAGATTGCGAGTGGTTTTTGAGCTAATTTTGTTTGTGAAGTTCTTGTTACTTCCAATAGATCACGCATAATTGCAAAACTTTCAGTTCGAAAAGTACCTGTGACAACAGGCTTGGAACAGTTGACTAGTGCAAGATATAAACGATGCCAATCTTGGGTGTCTTTTGGTACGTCCGAATATACAATAGCTGTTGATTGAGCTTCAAGATAAGGCAATTGATCAACAACTTTTGAAAACATGACGAAATCAGAAGAAAATGCTTCTCGTATAACCCCTGTTTCTAAATCTTGGACATAGATTGCAGCAGACCCAGGATCAAAGTGAATGTTGTCTTGTGTAAGGCGAATTACTTCCTTCTCCTCTCGATCAAATAGTTTGATTTCCGCAGGAGCGTAATTTATTAACTTTTCAATCAAATCGTCAGGAACAAAGTATCTGGTCTCCTCATACTCGACCCCTTCCTCTTGTAATAATCTTTGAGCTTCTAAATTTTCGATAACCACACCTTGGGTGTGAAGAATATCTTTAGCTTCTTGAAAAATCTTT
>CAZALJ010000110.1:0-6236 GCA_964485715.1 uncultured archaeon | reverse complement strand
TCTCGTTCTTTTTTCACCTGATGCAAACGAGCTATTTGGCGTTTAGCAACGTCTTCTCCGATTAGAAGAAGAGGTACCTCAATCTTTTCTTCAGTTGAGTATGTGTTTACACCAACAATTATTCTTTGATTTTCCTCAATTTCTTTTTGATACTGATAGGCAGCATTTGAAATTTCTTGTTGAAAGAATCCTTTCTCAATTGCAGGAATAACTCCTCCCAATTGTTCTATCTTGTTAAAATACTCTTCAGTCTGTTTTTCCATTTCATTTGTTAAAGTTTCCACGAAATAGCTACCAGCCAAAGGATCGATCGTGTTAGTGACACCGCTTTCATGTGCAATAATCTGTTGAGTACGCAATGCAATTTCAACAGCTTCTTCACTTGGCAATGCTAGTGCCTCATCTAAAGAATTTGTATGCAAAGATTGGGTTCCACCTAATACAGCTGCTAAAGCTTGTATAGTTGTTCTTATAATGTTATTACTTGGTTGTTGAGCTGTTAATGAGCACCCTGCTGTTTGTGTGTGGAATCGTAACCATAATGAGCGAGGATTTTTTGGTTGGTATTTCTTCAGATGACGAGCCCAAATTCGTCGTGCGGCACGGTACTTAGCTATTTCTTCGAATAAGTCATTATGTGAATTAAAAAAGAATGATAGACGAGGAGCAAAGTCATCAATGTCCATTCCAGCTTCTACTGCCCACTTAACGTATTCAAGCCCATCTGCTAAAGTGAAAGCCAACTCTTGAGCAGCTGTTGATCCTGCTTCGCGGATATGGTAGCCAGAAATCGAAATTGTATTCCAACGCGGAACATGTTTTGAACAGTAATTAATAATATCCATAATAATTCGCATTGAGGGTTTAGGTGGAAAAATATATGATTTTTGAGCAATAAATTCTTTTAGAATGTCATTTTGGATCGTTCCGCCAATTTGATCTGGAGTAAGACCTTGTTTCTCTGCTACAGCAATGTACATTGCTAGTAGAATACCCGCTGGAGCATTAATGGTCATGGATGTTGTAACCTGATCTAATGGGATGCCATCAAATAAAATCTCCATATCCTTTAATGTATCAATAGCAACTCCTAATTTTCCAACTTCTCCAAGTGACATAGGATGATCCGATTCACGACCATATATAGTAGGAAGATGGAAAGCAACACTCAGTCCTGTCATTCCGTTTGCTAAAAGAAATTTAAATCTTTTATTTGTCTCCTCAGCACCCCCGAAGCCAGCAAATTGACGCATTGTCCATAATCGTCCACGATACATGGTCGGTTGAACACCACGAGTAAATGGAAACATACTTGGATATCCTAAGGCTTCTTGATAGTTCCAATTAGCAGGAAGATCTGTTGGATCATAGATTTGATTGATGGGCTTACTGGAGGTGGTCATGAATTTAGATAGTCGTTCAGGATGTTTTTTCACGGCTTTTTCATAGATTTCTTCCCACTCTCTTCGTTTTCTTTTAATTTCTGCTAAATTTTTTGGTTTTTCGTCCATTGGAAGCTCTTCACTGTCATCAATTTCTGAAGTCAATATTCCACACCTTTTCGGGCTAATATATTCTTTTGATATGGATGTTTACGTTCACAAATTTCTATATAATAATCTGCTAGCTCAATAATATTGTTAGATGCGTCTCTGCCCGTTAACACCAGCTCTAGGTTTTTAGGTTTTTGCTTGATCAAATCAATAACATCATTTTCAGATATCAAATTAAAGTCCAGAGCAACGTTAATTTCATCCAAAATTAAAATATCCCAGTTTTCCTTTGTCATAGCTATTCTAGCACGATCCAAAGCCGCCTTAGCTTCATCTAAATCAATTTTTTTAGGATTTTCCTTGTCGACAAACTCAGGAGTCCCATATTGAATAATTATTATTTCAGGAATAGCCTTAATGGCTTTTAGCTCACCGTAATCCCACCCCTTTTTCATGAAAGAGATCATTAACGTGCAAAACCCATGTCCTGCAGCACGAAGTGCCAATCCTAACGCGGAGGTCGTTTTTCCTTTACCATTACCAGAAACTACATGAATAAATCCAAGTTGCGATGTTTCAGCTTTTTTTACACTCATTTCATACACCTTAGATTAACTTGCGGGTGTTTCGCCCATATTGCATGAGCAACTCCATACTCTCAAACGGATAAGAGTATAATATATTCACACTTGTTTGACAACAATATTTTAACACAATTTGTTAAATGTTTCAAACAGTAGTTCTCCTGAACGATTTTACTATAATAATATATCAGTTGCTTTGGCCGATGTAGGATAATGGTAGTCTCGGTGGTTGTGGCCCACCATGCCCGGGTTCGATTCCCGGCTTCGGCCTTCCCAATATCCTTGTTACACAACTTATTTAGTTAAATACAACCGATATGGGCTACAATGAATAGAATAAGGAATAAATACATTCCTAGAGACCAAATCCATTTATGATATCAGCCAGTGTGAGTACCCCTCGAAAGAATTCCTTTGCCTCTGGTCGTGTGATACCCTTCCCTTCCCAAGGCCACCAATAGTCCGATATGATGCATCCAGAACGTCTAAGGAAATATAACCACTCTTGTAGATCAATAGCGGTTAAACCGTGGACTCCACACCTGCTTACGGTTACACAGCTCGTAAAAAACCGTACCATCGGTAAGAATAAGTCGTGGGGGGAGACTGTATGTTTGAGCATACGTATGGATTGCGCGGGGTTTCATCCGAATAACACCCATAACAATTGATGTTGGAGAATTCGTCGGGGGTGAGTTGTTGGACAATCAGAAAAAGTAAGTATCTTCCTTGGTCGATCGAAAGGGAGTTCGATAATATCAATCTAGTCAGTATAAGAAAACATAGCAAGAAAAACTTAAATCAGGTGAATATTATAGGTAAGTTGATTGATTTGAAAGTATATTATATTGATATTGGGATTATGTCTAAAAGAGAAGCAATCCTAACTGGTCTACAGTGGTTGTTTGAAACAGCAAATGAAGGCGATATTAAGACTTGTATTATTGCTATACCAATTATGGACCATATAAAAGATAGTCATCATGACATCCACAAGGCCTTAGAGTCATTATCGAGCGGACTGGCACAAAAATTAGCTAAAAACAAGGAATGTGCGGTTAATGGAATCCAAATCAAACTAGTAACAGATAAGATAGTCAGGTACTCTTTACCAAAGAGTCTGGTTCTCGTTATCTATCCCACAAAAAAAATGCTAATGAAATTGTTTGATTATGGAAGAAATTCAAAGTTTTTTGTGATACCATGGTATATGGATGAATTGACTGAGTCCTTGACTATGGTTCAAGCTATTGACTATTTAGCAAATGAAATAATTGGTCAAGACATTAATGATTTAGATCCAGTGATAGTTGAGGCATTAAAAGCTTTAACCATTTCAGTGAACATTTCCACAGGGATAGGGAAGGGAGCTCATCGAAGCGATAAAGAAAAAGCAAAGGAACTTTTTTTAAGATTAAAAAAAGCAAAATATTCTTTGGATGTCAATAAAATTTCGACTTGGTTAGTATCACAGGGAAGATGGAATCCTAGAGAAATGGATGAGGTAAAAAAGCTCATTGATAGTATTAATAACAGAAAAAATTTACGAATAACTTCTAAAATGTGGAAAGAAAACATAATTGAAATTCTTAAAGAAAACGCTGAGAAAGAGTAACCAGTTTGCTTGATCATCAAAAAATAAAGCACATATTTCCAATATTCTCTAGACAACTTTTTCGACCTCATAAATCAAAGTTACAATGTTCTTTCCAATTTTACATCCCCTTTCGATCTCACCTGCTAAATCTATTATGAAAAGTACATCAATGTATGATAAACGCTTCTCTTGGATTTTTTGGATTATATTTGACAATTATTTTCTTCTCAATATATCTCGAGTGAACTTCCTCTTCCGTAATTTCCCCACTTCTCCCTATCATCCATTTATCGTTTAAGGTGTATTTTATTCCCTCAACGGTATACGAAATCAAAGCAATTACAGTATCCTCACGTTTCTCTATTTCGAAAGACTCTAGGACTCCCTCAACATCTGGCCACTTTCTCTTTTCTCTTGATTCTTTATACATTCCTTTTTCTTTGACCAGATAAAGAACTGAGATCACATTAGCAGTTGTTATAATGAGTACTAGTATTGACATTCCTATTAAAAGGTTTGACTGTATTCTTAGTGTAGCAGGTATTAAAATATATGATAACACGATTAAAACTGAAGAACTTAATCCTAATATGAAAATTGCTCTAATCCAAGCTTCATTGTATTCTGTAATCCATCTCAGTAATCCACGTCCAGTATATAAACAGCCAAGACCAAAAATTGAGAATATACTAAAAATAACCAAATAAATAGGGACAAATTGATCTCCACGAGTAAGATTGAAAATAAAAGGGTTTAATGAAAGTCCACTAATCACTAAAGATGGTACTCCATTTGCGAATAATACAAAACTAATTATTTGAAATCTCCTAGAAATCCTAGAGATCTCTTTCTCTCTTCCTTTGCTCTGTTTCCACCTGTTTATCAGGAAATATGCTAAATAGACTAGAGAGATTACCAAGAGGACTAATCCTAACATGATGGGGGGAATACCCGCGTTAAATGCAGCAGTACGGTTCCCATCCAACTTCATTCGATAGTTATAGGAATCAAGCCCATTAAAGATCAGGAATGGCCCTAAAATTAGAACAACACCAAAAATCAGTAAATTAATTTGATTCTCATCCGAAAATCTATTATTCATTTAGATCTACCTCCGTATACCTTTTCAAGGATATATGTAATTTAAAAGAATTATCTCTGAGTTTTTTGGTTCATTTTCTATTATATTTATGTGATTAGAAAAAGATCTCTTATGTTTTTTAGTTAAAAATAAAGTTTATGAGATTATAATGACTCTCTAGAAAGACTGAAGAGAGAGGTCATAAATCAAAATGGAGTTGGAGGGGAAACGCCCAAAACCATCAATATTACAATCCTTTACGCTAAGAAATTAACAGTTACAATTTTAAAAAAAACAAACTGATTTACTTTTAGTTAGATAAAAATCAAACAGTTGGGGTAAAAACGGGCACAATTTTCTTAGAGAATCTTCCTCTAGATCACATTTGAGGGGAGACCATAATTGCATTAACTATAGGAGGGTCGTCAGAGGTAATAGAGATAAGGTTTCTCGATACCAACTCTTCTAACATTTGTTTGAGCTTTATTGGATGCGCGCCAACAGACATGGCCAGCGTAGGAAGATCTAGAGAGCCTCCAAGGTTCAGCAATATTAGAATTGAGGCATAAAGGGGATGAGTAGAGAGTAATCGCTGAGTAAACTCTAAGATCAAGTTACGTTGAGTTCGTTCATCATATACCTTTGCGAGTTTTTCTTGAAGTACTTGTTGTTCTTCTTCTACCATTGCAAGGGATTCTTCAAGACGGGATACAGTGATTTTATGCTGTTTGGCATCCTCCTCGTGACGTTGGATTTCATTTTTCAATCGTGTTTGCATCTCTTCTAATTCTAAGTCATAATCCTGACGTATCTGCTTTAATCGCTGCTGAATCCCTTCTTCTAACAACCGAGCATAATAGTCTTCCTGTATCTGATAAGTTTCAGCAACAGAAGCCAATGCCTCTTCAATATCTTTTTCATGGATCTTTTCATTCTCTTTCAATTTCTCAATTAATGCCGATTTCGCACCAAGTTCCGATCTTATTTCTTCCACTCTCTTAGTGTTCAGCTCTTCCTGCTCTTTAAGATTTTGAACATGAAGCTGCAGCCGTTTTATCTCTATTTCTTGTTCAGTTACTTTATCTTTGTTCTTCTCAAAGATGAGGCGATTTTCCTCTCGCTCATGTTCAAGTTGGGAAAGCTGTGCATTTTTTTCCTTGATTTGATCTTTTAGTTTCGTAATCTCTGTTTCCATTCCTTGGATTTGTTCTTCAACATCAGAGGAGGTAACTTCTTCAAGGAATTCTGCATCACTTTGAATAATTTGACGAATACGACCCAGAGATTTGAGTGTAATACGAGTTAATTCGCCATCTACAATGCGGGCTGTCTCTTTCCTTATGTTTTTGACGAATTCTTCCATATCTTTATAACTAAAATGTTGGACTCCTTGGCTTACGAGTGAACTTCTCGCACCAGAAACAACTACTCCGATTTCCTGCTGAGCTATCTCTCGATCTTTAGCCATTTCATTAATAAAC
>CAZALJ010000109.1:0-6286 GCA_964485715.1 uncultured archaeon | reverse complement strand
GGCCGCGCGGAACTACGCGTTTTTCGAAAAAGATTTCTGAGAGGATTAATCGGGAACTATTCGATGAAAAATGGTTCTCAGAATTAACCCTCTCACTGAAGGCGAGATCAGAACGCTTACAAAAATCTGTCGGTATGACTCCCGCTGCAGATGGCGCCTCCGAGCTCAAATCCTTCTTCAAGCGAATGAAGGCTTCACCAGCCCTGCCATCGCAGTTCGAGTAGTGTGTCATCCCTCGACCGCTAGACGTTGGCTAAGACGCTGGAACCAAAAGGGTCTGGAAGTGTTTCAGCAAGCGGATCGAATGATGGATCAACAAACAACTCAAAGACGCTGTCAAGCGTTAAAGCATCTCTTACATCACCCTCCCTTTCAATTAGACTTACCATTTACTACGTGGACGTGTCGGACAATTGCGGCCTTTTATCGAGAAGTTGTTGGAGTCCCGTGGAAACCCCAACAAGTTTGGTACTATCTAAAGAAAGCAGGGCTCAGGTATCAAAAGACAGAAACACGATTTACTACTAAACCTCTGGGGTACGACCTCTGGAAAGCCTCCAAACGACTGTTAGACCAGTATCTCCCCTCTGATACCCTCCTGTTGTATCTGGATGAAAAAGGCCCCTGTCGAGCCACACGTTACGGTGGGCATTGTTGGAGTCAACAACGCGTCCAACTGGATGCTAGACAACCCGTTCATGGGAAGATATTTTTATTAGGAGCCTATGATCCACAAGCTGATCGGATTTGGTTGATTCCTATGGATCATAAAGATAGTGGAGAATTTTGCGATGCTGTGACTAAATTATGGGTGCAACTCGATCATCGGCCATGGAAACGACTCATTTTCATCCTAGATAACGCCTCTTATCATCGTTCTCAGTATACGCAATCGTTCCTGAGCAATTTACCGAATTGCACGGTCATCTTCTTACCTCCTTACTCTCCTGAATTAAACCCCATCGAACAGCGATTTCGTCAATATACCAAGGAAGTATTAGAACTCAGAACGTTTAGTTCAGCTGACGACCTACTTCTTGCGACCACTGCCTGGGAGCAGTATTATAACACGTTTCGTGCCCAGATTTATGGCCTAGGGGGTGTTTCCTAGGTTTCTATAGAAATGCGCGCAGTTCCGCGCGGCGCTCCTTATATATCATTTCAATAGCTATTTTGTGATATGTCTTCATCCCCCAATTTCGGCCTCAAGAAACAGTATCTTCCCAAAAATTTCTTCACCAAACCAGTTGAAATATTTATTGATGATTTCCAGCTTATAATCAGCTTCCCCCTTATTGGTAAACTACTAACCGGTAGTTTGTTTCTGAATTGCTCTTATTGCACCAAGCTTTGTATTTATAAACACATTTCAAAATTTTATCTCAATCTTGAAATTATATTATTTTACGGCAGTAATAACACAGTTCACTTTAAGATTTGAAACAAATTATAATCTTTGTACAGATTTGAAAGGCCTCACCATTCAAAAGAAGTTATTTGAAAATTAATAGAGTTTTAGTGAATCAGCATGGCTTTAAGGTTTAGCTTGAGAAGATTTCGCGATTTAATTTCTTTAACATTTGATTTAATAAGAAATAATAGGAAATTTATATTCCCAACTGTAATTGGGTTAATTATTGCACTTGTTGTTATTTCAGATGCATTTATTCTAGTTGAATCCTCTCGAGAAGATCTCTTTGATGAAATTGTGTTTAAATCAACGGGTAACAATAGTCAATACTCAAGTGATATTTCAGTTGTTCTTAGCGGTTATTATCCTGATGTTTTAGGTGCTGATAGATTAACCGATTTTTCACATTATAATGCAATATTTGATACCGCGGTTTTAAATGGTGATTATGAGGATTATGTTTCGGAATATTTTTGGTTTAGCAGACCTGAAATCTCATTAAGGACAGGAGAGACTATAGATGATATTATCAACACCTTTTTTATGGCCTCTTCGTCTTCAAAGCTGTTTAACGAACTTGAAGATTTTATGAATACATATACTACTGGCCGACTGCCACAGAATTCATCAGAGATTCTAATAATCCGTCCAAACGTAACTCGTTCCTCTGCATCTTACAATAATTATATTCATTCTATATCTGTAAACTCAAAGATCAATTTAACACTTCCAACTCATTTAATTTATATGGCTGGAATATCTCTGAGTAATAGACCAAACAAAACAGTAACGGTAACTGGTATAGTTGATGTTGTTGAGCCTTCCTATAAATATTCGGAAGTAGATTCTATTGCCCCAGTACTAACGAAATACTTAAACCATTCGTGGAATTCATTTATATTACTCACACAGCCTTCGTATCTTAATGAAATTATAGATGAAGTGTATCCTGATCGAGTATTCGAAATATTAGAAGTAATTAGTTCACGTGAAGTAGTTTCGTATATGGAAGGGAAAATCTTCTTGAACCAAACTGTTTTCAATGCCTATCAGCCTCATATGGAGCTCCAGAGGATTGAAAATTTCATTCATTCTTTGTCAGAAGGGTTTGAATCATGGGGATATAACGCTATTGTACTAAGTAATATTATAGCAGGGATTAAAACCTACATAACAGCAAGTTCAAATCTACTAGTAGCACTTTTCTTAGTGGGAGCACCAGTTCTTGCTGTTTCGTTTTTTTTGATGATTTATTCTTTTGAGTTAATCAAACGTCAAAGAAAAAAACAGCTTGGTATAATCAAAACCCGTGGTGGTTCTTGGAAACAGATCGTGGTAGCTTTATATGGAGAAATAATTCTTGCAACAGTGATTGCAGCTATTTTCGGTTTTATTATCAGCTTTTTTCTTGCTAACCTCACTCTACGTTCTACAGGCTATATGGAATTTCTAGGAAGTCAAATCAATGTAAGAGCTACTATTGACATACTTATATTTTTAATATGCATCGGAATATTTTCAGCTTTGCTTCTAAATTTTTATCGAATTATTAAAACAGCTCGTGAAGACATAGAAGAAGCCATAGTTCCTTTAGAAACACGAGATCCTTTCTGGAAAAGGTATTATCTGGATGTTACCATCTTTATATTAGGAACTATTATTTGGTTTGGTATGATATTCCTAATCACGAGCTTATCAGATCCAGTAATATCCGAGAATATCCCTATTCAAGTATTCTTTATAATTGCTCCTTTTTTAATCTTTTCAGGATCAATACTGATTATTGGTAGATTGTTTTATTTCTTTATAAGAAGACTTGCAAAAATCGCTTGGAAAATTGATTGGGGAATTTTTCCTTTTGCAGTTCATAATATCATAAGATATAAGCACGCAGCTAATCGTGCTGCCCTCCTCCTTACTTTAGCCGTATCATTTTCAATAATTTCATCTTCTTTAATCTTCTCATTAGATAAAACTGAAAAGCTCAGATTTTATTACATTGCTGGAGCTGATGTGTCCTTTTCCTTTGATGAAAAAATAATCCAACCTTCTATATGGATTAAATGGTATTGGGAATATGCAGTAGATACTAGGGCAATTCAATTAGTAAGAGAAAATATATCTCATGTATCCAGTGTATCAACCATATTTACAGCGCAAGGAATAGCAATTCCAGGCTTAGGGTTAACTCAAGCACATCACTTTAATTTTTTATTTGTAGATGTAACAACATATGAAGATACGATTAGGAATTATCCTGAATTTCATCTGAGTGGTGATTTATCTTCACTTCTTGAAAAATTAAATAATAATGCTTCAGTTTTATTGTTGCGAAAGAATTTCAATGCACTTGGAGCAAAAATAGGAAATCGAATCTACCTTCCAATATATTCCCCATTTTTTGGTTGGAATGTAAATAGGAGTTGGCGAGTTGAGGGAACTTTTAGCTATTGGCCAAATTTACTCACGAATACATCAGCTGATTATGAAACAAATTTCTGGCTGATTGGAAGCCTTGGATTGCTTGAAATATTGATGACGAACTCTTATCTTATTACTGACACCCTTGAAGCAAAATGTATAGTTAAACTTGATTCAGCTGAAAATGCTGAAGAGGTTGCTGAATCAATAGAAAAATTAACTGGGTATACTCCTTCTGTACCTTCAATTGCATTCGATGAATATAAAGAATCTTTTACTCGTAGATTTAATCTATCAGTTCTTAATACCAATGTGATTATTACTGCTATTGTAGCCATCATATGTATGACGATGTTTGCGTTCTATATTAGTATCGAACGTGGAAAAGAGATCGGGATTGAACGTGCATTGGGAATAACTCGGTCGCAAACAGCCCAATTATTCTTAATCGAAACCTCAATAATTCTTTGTTTTGGGATAGTTTTTGGATTTGTTACTGGGATGTTTTTCACAGCGGTTTTCTTTCAAATAACCCAAATTGGCGCGCTACCAACCCCGTTTGTGATCATTTATCCCATACAGATTATTCCAATTCTCATTGGAATATTCATTCTTTCAGGAATTTGCACCCTATTTCCCGCTTATTTAGCTTCTCGAACTGATATCAGTCGAATATTAAAGGTAGAATGATCTGATGGCGTTTCTAGAATGTAAGGATGTCTATAAAGTATATGCAGAGTTTCAGAGTGAAGCTAAAGTTGCTGCATTGCGAGGAATTGAGCTAATTGCAGATGAAGGAGAATTAATTGCTATTATTGGTCCTAGTGGTTCAGGAAAATCTACTTTAATCAAAATGATAGGAGCGATAGATTATCCTACGTCAGGCAAAGTTTTTATTGGTGGAACTGAAATAACAAAAATGAATAAACGCCAGAGAACCATATTTCGACGTCATAGAATTGGATTTTTGTATCAATTCCCCGATCGGAATTTGATGTGGAATCTATCGGCTTTTAAAAACGTAATGCTTCCAATGAAGCTTATCGGCAAATTAAGCAACTCTGAAAAGAAAAAAAGAGCATTAGAACTCTTAAGAAATGTAGGCCTTGAGAAACGAAAAAATCACAAACCATTTCAACTTTCTGGTGGGGAAGCTCAACGAGCTGGAATAGCTGTTGCTTTAGCTAATGATCCTAATATCATTTTGGCTGATGAACCAACAGGAGAATTAGATAGCTTAACGACCTTTGAAATCATTGATTACTTTAAGCAACTAAATAAAAATCTAGGAAAAACGTTTATTGTGGTTACTCATGATGATCGCTTCGCTAAAATGACAACCAGAACAATGCGAATCTTAGATGGTAGAATTGTAAGCTTACATAGAGCAAAAAGAATAAGAGATGTTGTTGGAGAACATGATAAGCTAATAGAACGCGAGGAATTAATTTTTGTGGATGAACATGGAAATCTTAGGTTACCAGAAGAAGTCCGTAAAAAAGTAGGTATTAAAAGCTATATAAAAATAGAAATTAGGGACGGAATAGCCTGTCTTATTCCTGGAGAAAAAGATGAAAGAGATAAATGAACAGTATGTAAAGAATTAATAAAATTCTTATCTCTCTCTAAGTTTAGAAATTTATGTAACGAAATTTAAGAGTAGTCAATGAACCTAGTGCTTCATCTGAAATATAAATTAACTGTGCTGTTTGTTGTTATAGACAACCAGGATTTCTTGCTATAACAAGACGCTTAACATTATAGAGCTTTTAGATTTGTGCAAATTCCTTTAATAGATTTGCCAATAAAAAGAATGAATTGAAGATGTGATTTATTTGAATACACCTACATATCAAAAACGCTTGGAGGAAATTGTTGGCACAATTCGTGCTTATGGTGATCAGCTGCTTGAAGGGCTGACTTTAGATGAAATAACATGGCGCCCCGAAAGAACAAGAGCGAGAACAATTCAAAGTTATCTCCGCCATATTGTAAATGCAGAGATTTACTGGCTTAAGACTCTTGGTGATGAAATGTTTGATTATTTATCGAAAAACACATCTTTTAATAAAATAAGGGATATTTACAAAAAACTCGAAGGACACCTTACTCAATTAATAGCTAATGCTAAAAACACTGATCTTATTCTCAGAACACCGATATTTAAGGAAAATAAGCTTCAACAAAAAGGAACGCTTGCTTGGATGGTAGAAAGAACTTCATTACATGCAATTCACCACTTTGCTCAAGTGGCTCATATTCGGTATTCTCTAGAAAGACCTCCTGAAATCAAACTTATAGCCTGGGGGAAAGTAATGGATTCTTTAATATTATTAAAAAATTCCGGTCTGTCCTGAAGAAATGAGACAGGGCTATTATAGACAACCAAGATTTCTTGCTATAACAAGACGTTGCATTTCGCTTGTTCCTTCTCCAATCTCTAATAAGCGTTGG
>CAZALJ010000108.1:2762-6305 GCA_964485715.1 uncultured archaeon | reverse complement strand
AGGCTCCAGAACATTCCCCAAGCCAGTGTTTCTAGAGAATTCCATTTTGCTCGTGATAAAGGAGGAACACAATCCATTACTATTGATCTGCTAATAGGTGAAGATGCATTCATTAATGCATTACGACTTATAAAAAATAAAACAAGTAAAGCAACAGAAAAATTGAGAGAGATTGCTTCGACCATATAAAGAGCAAGGTTTACCATTAATCCCAGTAAGCAGATAATTGCAAGTCCTTGGACAAGAAACATTGAGCCGATCCTGCCAAAATTCTTGATCATTCTTTGAGCGACAAGACCCATAAATCCAGAAATAACATTTGTGACACCAAAGATTACAAAAGTAAAGAAAGGTTTAAGGTTGTACCCAATGTCAGGGTCGGCAAATAGGACAGGAAAGAAAGCCACGGTTGCACCAGCACCAAAGCCGATGATTAACCCTGAAATAACAATGATTGATGGAACATACACATCATAAGGAAAAGATCGGCCAAGAAGTGTTGATTCTTTAGGAATATACTCTTCTCTAGAAGGCTTTTTAATTTCCTCTTCTATTTCTTCTTTTTTTCCTAAAGAAACATACTTTTCATCCTTTGAAACAAGAGCTTTATCATCTGATACTAAAACGATCGCACCCCAAGCAATAATGGAACTTATTGCACTAACAAAGATGACTATTTTAATTACTTCGACTCCCCAAATATCTCCAAGGATAAAAGTTAAACCTGCAGCTATTAACGGACCCGCAGCTGATGCTAAGAAAGTAGCATAATGCATTCTGGCAAAGACTCTGCTGCGGTCTCCAGATTCGATACTATCGGCAATTAGCGCTTGACCAGCGGGGCCTGATAAACCCCATGCTAAACCTCCAAAGCCTTGGGCTATAAATAATACATTTAGAGCTTGCTGAGGAGTTTCACCCAAAAATGTAGAATATATCAGTGAAAATTGAGAAAGGACTCCAAATAGTACCGCGATTCGGATTAAGGTATCTCGTCTGTACTTATCTGCAAAATAACCCGAAGGAAAGACGAAAATAGTTGAAACAACCCCCTGCACAGTAAAGAGAACTCCCACAATTAACAAAGTTTGTACCAGAATCATATCAACATATATTGGGAAAGCTATCTGAATAATACCCATTCCGAAAGCAAAACTAATTGTCTGGATGTATGCCAATCGTATATTCCAATTCATAGTGTGTCCCACCTTCGGTTAATTATTCCAGTTAATCGCTGTTTCAATGAAGACTAAACATAAATTATTCTTATATGTTTGATCTTTGGCAAATCTCAACAAATAAATAATCCTTGATTAATAATACCAATAATCGCAAAATATTAAACAGATCAGAAAATGGAGATATAAACTTTGACTAAGGCAATTATTGAAACTAAATACGGAAATATAACAATAGAATTCTTTGATGAAGTTTCTAATACAGTAAAAAATTTTGTATCATTAACAGAATCAGGGTTCTATGATGGGTTAACATTTCATCGTTGTATTCCAGATTTTGTCGCCCAAGGAGGATGTCCTCAAGGAACTGGAACAGGAGGCCCAGGCTATTCTATTCCTTGTGAAACAGAAAAGAATGCAGAAAAACACAACCACGTTCGTGGAGCTCTTTCCATGGCTCATGCTGGTAGAGATACTGGAGGGTCGCAATTCTTCCTGGTTCGGGCACCCCACCCTCATCTAGATGGAAAACATACATTATTTGGCGAAATTACTGAGGGCCTTGAAATTATTGATAAGCTTCGCAATGGAGATAAGATGAATCAGGTGATAATACAGGAAAAGAGTACATTAATTGAAAATCATAAGTTGATAAAGATTTAAAGGGATTTTTAACCTTCTATGAAGTGTTTTTCTAAGCAAACACTATTAAAGGTTAATTAGGTTATAGTACATGAGTCAGGGCTAACACATTTATTTACAAGACAACCCTAACAGAGGTCTTCGCAATTCCCGTCTGTAAGAAATGTCATAATTACGTAATGAATTTAGACGAAGATAACCCCTGCCCTCACTGTGGTAATATACAAACCTTAACTGACAGAACAGAAGACGATTTCAAGCCAATCATCCCAAAAGACCTTCAGTTCAACTTTAGGGAAGAAATGGGCGCCAATTCGAATATTTTCACACCACCCACTCCACAAGAAATATATGGTAACGAATCAGGCTTGCCAAAACCCCCTGGAATGAATACAGACTTGCCAAAGCCTCCTAGAACGGGTACAGGCTTACCAATGCCCCCCCAACCCGCAATGAAACGTATCTCTCAAGATATTCCTCTCGATAACATTATTCCGACTATTGAGGATGTTTCGCTTGATCCTGCATCCCAAAAAGTCTATTTCCAATTATCCATCGAATTTCAAATCATATTAAATAATGCTTCAAATTATCGTCAAGGTCTCTTCCGTTGGAACCTCTTATTACCTGATAGGTTACAAGAATATGGATTGACAGTAGAGGCATGGAAAGGAATCGCAGCACAGGGTGACGCTGATGAGAGAATTCAGGAACAATTAAATCGATTGCTCAGATCAATTTTTGGTTAATAATAATTAATTTGGGCCAATGAGAATTCTTCCTTTTACCATACATTAAACTAACAAAAGCCCCAATAATATGCGCTCAACCGCGAACTTACTCATCTTTTCTCTTGCTCGAGGGCTATCATTATTGGCGTTTTTCGTTAGAATTATATCCACAAAGTTAAAAACCTATCTATTTCACCTAGATGTTATCATCACTTCAGATCTTATTGATTTCGACCAAGCGTTGGCAGCAGCAATGTTAATGTGCACATTTGCTTATCTCGAGATGCTTATAGTGCCAAGGTTGATCCCTGAAACTAAGGGGATTGATATTACTGCAATTGAAGAGTAAAAAAAAGAATCATGAGAGGAATATCAAACTACCAAACTAACTTCGGTTACCTCTTTCTGTGAATCTTTCCTGTTAATAACCACTGCATAAGCCCTTTTTTTAAGAGAGTGGTCTCATCATAAATACGTTGAGTCGTTAAAATTCTAGAATCGATCGCTGATAAGATTTCTACAATTTCTTTTTGTACTGCAAGTGGTGGAAGAGGTAATTGGATAGTTTTAAAGTCAGATCTATTGATTCCTCCTACAACCCCGTGAAATCGCCTCTTGATTTGATTCTGACAGAGAGAAGAGAATAAGAAATAAAATAGAAAATGGTTATCAAGCCTATCTTCATCACTACTTCGAACGATGAAAATATGCTCATTGATTGCTACTTTCTCGTATGGTAATTTTCTTACTAACGCGACCTTTCCTGTCGTAGCGCCATCTTTAACTACTAAGATATCATTCATTCTTACTTTCCCTTGTGTAAGGGATTTGTCATAAAATTCTTCTGTGATAAATTTAATGTTTTTCTTCCAGGTAACGTATCCAGATTCGTGGATGTGTTCTCCTCCAATACTAGCTACTGTTCCCTCTTTCAAAGCTCCACCTTTTTCTCTTTTCCCTGTTTCTAAATTGACAAGCTCCCCTAAATTAAC
>CAZALJ010000108.1:0-2662 GCA_964485715.1 uncultured archaeon | reverse complement strand
TGCAGGGATAGATGTTCCATAAAAAAGATTGGGAGCCAATCCGATAATTGCTTCTATTAAATCGTTATCGACCAAGGCTTTTCTGATCTTCTTTTCAGCTCCACCTCTGAATAAAACACCATGAGGAAGGATTACTCCCAGTCGCCCGTGAGGTTTTAGTGTGGCCAACATATGTTGCAAGAAAGCAAGATCGCCAAAAGCTTTTGAAGGAATACCAAAATGAAAACGGTCGTAAGAATCATTTTCAGCTATTTCAATACCCCAATTAGATAAAGAGAAAGGTGGATTAGCAATAACTATGTCAAACAGCATTAATTTTCCATCTTGTATTAATTTTGGGTTTCGAATTGTGTCACCTTTCTCAATTTGAGAATCTACAATATTATGCAATAACATGTTCATTTTACAAATTGCCCAAGTGTGTATGTTTTTTTCTTGACCAAATAATGAAAGTTTACGCCAGTTTCCATCGTTCTTCTTAACATAATTTGCACATTGAATTAACATCCCACCAGATCCTACTGTTGGATCTACTATCCTCATTCCCTCATGTGGTTGGAGTAATTCTACCAGTAATTTAACCACCATGTGTGGAGTATAAAACTCTCCACCTTTCTTACCAGCTGATTCAGCAAATTGAGCAACTAAATATTCATAAGCTCTTCCTAACATATCAGGATCAGTAAGATCAGAATTACGTAGTCGGTGGGCACTAAAGTGTCGAATTAATTGTTCTAATGTTTCAGTAGACAAACGATCATTTACAATAAAGTCAATTCCAGTTAAAATTCCTTTTAAACCAGGATTGTACTTTTCAATCGCTTCGCATGCTTTCATTAAAGTGGATGCACGGAGCGATGACCATCGAGCTTCTTTCGGAAGGAAAAACTCATACTCAGTGGGATCCTCCCATGCAGTTTCAGGGCTTTTACTTTGCTCTTCTTCGAACAGATCATTCAAACGCTTTAAAAAGAGTAAACCAAAAATATAGTGCTTGTATTCTGAGGCATCGACACTCCCACGTAAAATATTGCTAGCTTCCCAGAGGTGTTTTTCCAGTTCTTCCTGTGATAATTTTATATTCAGGTAGCTATGTAATTTACTTTGATATGGTTCTTTTTGCATTTGATGCGCCCTAGGTTTCTTAAAGCCACTTTGAGATTGAATTAAATTAATGGATTATAATTACTTGATGGCTAAAAACGTTTTGTCGACCTGGAGTGGAGAGTAAATATGAAGCAAAACATGAATAAAAAACAAAAGCAATTTTATCTAGTAACTGTTGACATACTTCAAGCAGTATCGATATTTTGTTTTGTTACTGGGCATTCTATGCTTTGGTGGGATAGCACGATCAATATCAAATGGCCTAATATTACATTTGCTGGGGCTACCTTTATCGCAATAGCATTGATGGTTCCGGCCTGCTTTTTTTTCCTCTACGGGTTCAATGTGGTGAATTCTCTTCTTAGAAAAGAAAGTGGATCCGAGCGTAGTGAAACTAAATACCGCCTCTTAAAACGAACTTTCATTTTCTTTCTAGTTGCTGAATTCTGTGAAGGAGCAGCTGCGCTTGTCACCTCTCCTGAACGTTTACTCAATTCTCTTCTCACTTGGGAATTATTTCATATATTTGCTTTCTCAACATTTATCCTTCTCATTATTTTTGAATTTGCGTGGTGGATAGAGAAAAAGGGGTTTGGGAACCATAAACAAGTTGTTACTGCTGTTCTATCGTCATTCTTGTTTTTAGTTATCGCAATCTTCTTGCTTTTTCATGATTATTCTATGAGTCAAGGGATCCAAGGGATGTTCGTGGATTTGGACATAAACTCGATACTTCAACGAGCAGTGTTTGAGGATGGTCAATCCCCAATTATACCATGGCTTTCCTTCAGCTTAACTGGTAGCTTAATAGCCTCGTTTCTAGATTTACCTCACGAACACAAAGACGTTATCTTGAAAAAAGTAGGGGTAGTATTAATGGGAGGTACTTTGATTTTAATCGCTGGTGTTTTGTTTTTGGGGAAAGAAAGGTTCGTTGCACCACCAGTGCTTTTTCCCGCTTCATCATCATTTATATTCATAGCATTAGGACTCCTAATCCTTACAACGACTGGTTTGATTCTTCTGATCGATTTAAGTTCACTTTATTCACGTATTATGGTCAAAAAAATGCTACTCCCCTTAGTTCTCGTCAGTAAAATCAGTCTGACGGTTTACATTATTCACAATGTAGCTTATATCATTCCAGCACCACTCATGAAAACATTAATACCCTCCGAAACAGCGATCATTGCAGCTGGCGTCCTCTATTCATTATTATTCGTTCTGACTGCTCTCATTTGGCAAAAATGGGAGTTTAAATATAGTCTTGAATGGATGATCTTAAAACTTCAAAGAGCACAATGGCGATTATGGGATAAAAAGCTAAGTAGAACCTAAGAGAGTCATAATGAGTAATTAGTAACAACCTAATTTGCATAAAAAATTTTTTTTAAAATTTAAACATAATTAACTATTACTCGATCTATTCAAAAAATAAAAGAATTTAATGTCACTTCATTCCATTTATTACGTTTGTAGGTTGTTTCATGGCATCTGCTCCCTAATTTTAAACTGGTTCTCTATCCTGAAGGATTACATCATGATTTAACATTTA
>CAZALJ010000107.1:0-6324 GCA_964485715.1 uncultured archaeon | reverse complement strand
ATAAAATTCCTCTTATAATAGGTACAGCCTTTAAAGGTAATCAAAGTGATCTTACTCTTAAACATCAAGCGCAGTTGATGAATTCACCTTACTTAGTAGCAGCAGCATACGAACCTTCCAATAAAGGTAAAGTTTTGATCCTAGGAAGTGAACCCTGGTTATATTCTTCATTTCTCTCAACAAGTGATGGTCAGAATTTTACAAATAATGTTTTTAATTGGTTAAAACCTGAAATAAGGTTAACTGTCAATTCGAGAATTTCCTCTACTGATCGTCAGCTAGAGATTTCTGTTTATTACTCCGATAAGTCTGATCTTTCAGTTGAAATTACTTTTTCAAATGGTAGTAGTTCACCTTTAGAGAGTTTATTACACTATAACGCCACGTTACAGCATCATCGTTTGGTTGTTGCCTTGGGAGCCAAACAAAATCAAACAATATCTATAACTATCAAGAATAATACAAAAATGCTGAAAGAATTCGATCTATTAGATATCAACGTTCATCCTGAAGTAGTAGATATCCAAATAGATTTTTTTGCTACAGAAGATGTACCGTTACCTTCTTGGGCAGATGAAGATTTATACGATTTCATCATAGATAAAGGAATTAATATTTCTCTTGACCATTTGGCCTCTAATCCTGTTCGATCTGTTCTATTAATTTCCAATCAACTCGAAGATACTCTAGATGAAATAATTCCCCCCCTTGAGATAATGAAGGATATTGTTGTAGAAACTGAATTGTTCAATGACTCTGACACCCACCAATCTCTCTCTTGGTCAATACCAGAAACATTTTCAACAGGATATTATTCCTATGAAATCCAAGTTTGGATTAAAATTAGCAATAATATAACGGTTTTTGCAAAAGGTGAGCGTGGATCCTTCTTTATTCCTGATCCTGAACCAACTCTTGATGTTAAAAGCACGATTGGAGGTAAATCCCTAGATTATTACCGTAATATCGAAACATCTGCGGATATACCAATTTGGAACTCAGGGGAAACTATTGAATTACATTTAATTGGACAAGATAACAATAGTAACGAATTCAAGGTACATATGCAGTTACTTCATTATTATTTATGGTTTGCTGACCGAACTGTATTGGAATACTTTGAAATTCCCGCGTCTCCAAATAACAAAAGTGAAAATATTGGATCGTTTGTTGTTCCAAACAGTCCGATTCCCATATCTGATGAGGATTATGAGGTTAAGATCATTAATCAAATATTTGTATTTCTTGTTTTCATTCGGGATGCACAAGGAAATAAAGATATTGAAGTAATTTTATTTATGATAGGATCTTCATTCTTTATCGATATTGACCTTTTTTTCCTCTTCATATTCGGAGTATTTGCTATAGCGATCGTTGTTAGCTTAGTAATTATTTTAAGAAAGAGAGCTAGTACTCGTATGTTTCCTTATTCAATTGCAGACACATATTCAGTAAGATATTATCCCCGAACTCCTGAAAAACCCATTATTGAGAGGAAATTTTGTCATAATTGTGGTGCGATAGTTGTTCCAGCAGCAAAGTTCTGTAGTTCGTGTGGAACTCATTTATCGTTGGATGATTCACTAGAATAAGACCAATGAAAGAAAATTACAATTCCAAAGAATACATTCAAACACTTTTATAATATATTGCTTGAGAAAACCCAGAGTTGAATTAAATTAAACAGAAATATATTGTTTTTTTCTTCTCTCGTTTTTTTGTACCTATGAATCCCTTTTCCTGAAGATTTACTAAGTTCTTTTTTACTACTTTCACTTTCTCCCCACTTTCTTTCGCAATTTCCTTAATTGTGCCTTCTTCTAATGAAACCATAGCCAAAGCTGTTTTCTGGAGGTGAGATGGAAGACTAAAGATTTCCCCTGTTCCTAATTTCTTAGTAGGTTTAATCGATTTGGATTCATCGGTGATTGTTTCTGTTTGGATAATTTCGTGAATGGTTTCTTTAAATGGTGTAAAGATGCTAATATTAGAATCCCAGTCCATCAAAGTTTCGCCATATTGATTAATAAAACGGAAACCTAACATCTGAATAATGTCTTCAGGAGTCTTAGGTACATCAGTTACAAGAACAACCCGAAAAAAACCGAAAGATCTGATGTGATAAGATAGTCCTTCGATTTCAATGCTTTGCATTTCAGAATCAGTCTGAGTCATCAGTGTAGCCATGTTTTGAAGTGCTGTGAGTAGGCCACCGAATAAAATAGCATCTGGAAAATCCTCATTTGATTGGAACGTTTCTGATAAAATTGTCCGACCATCATCAGAAATGACATAAATTGCATAAACGATCGTGTTCTTTCACCTTGTGAAATAGTATAGGAGTTATTTCGTTCAGAGTTGTGGAAAATACATAGTTAAGTTGTTCTAAAGCATAGACAATTCGAGAAGACTCTTACCATTGTAAAGTCATTCTGTATAACTTCTTAAAAAAACTAAGTATTTAATTTAAATGTTATACATCAGTGGTAAAATTCTTCATTTCAAAGTGATAATAGAATTCACCATAAAATGGATATACGGGGCTCCTCTCTCTTTAGCTTTTGACATTACTACTGAGTTCACCAAAGAAGTTTAAAAAGAGTATTGGAGAGTGTTTTGGAAAATGAAAACGAAATTAAATCGAACAAAAGTAGATTGTTTCTTTCTTCTTTTCCTTGGTGCCGATGAATCCTTTTTCTTTGAGAGTTGCTAAATTCTTTTTTGTGACTTTTAGTTTTTCCCCACTTTCTTTCGCAATGTCTTTTATTGTTCCTTCCTCCAATGAGACCAGAGCTAAAGCTGTTGATTGTAAATAATGAGGTAAAGAAAAAATTTCACCCGTATTTAATCTCTTACTGGGTATGATCGATTTTGATTCATCATAGCCAAAAAATTTCTTTACAATTTCTTGAATGGTTTGTTTAAAAGGATCAAAGATCTCCAAATTAAAATCCGTTTGCATTAACACGTCTCCGTACTCATTGATAAATCGTAATCCCAGTGTCTGCATGATTTCTTCTGGAGTCTTGGGTACATCAGTTACTAGCACAATACGAATGAGGCCAAATGATCTGATATGATACGATAACCCTTCGATTTTGATACTTTTCATTTCAGATTTATCTTTGGTCATTTCGATAGCAACATATTGTAGTGCTGTAAGTAATCCTCCAAGTAAGATTTCATCCGGGACATCCTCGGTCGATTGAAAATTCTCTGATAGAATAGTTCTGCCATCTTCCGCAATTACATATACCGCGTAAACAAGCATTTAACTCGACTCCCCGAATAATATGGGGATTAATTCGATAAGAGTTGTGGAGAAAACATGTTCTGGTTGCTCTAAGGTATAAATGATTCGAGAGGATTCTTGTCCCTGTAAACTCTTAACAGCTTCATTAAATTCTATATTCTGAAGTTCAAAATCTGTAGGGATCCACCCTAGAAACTCCACTATTTTGTCCCCAATATCTTGTGTGAACCGCTTTTCAATTAGTCCTTGAATTTCTTCTTTTTTTGTTTGGTTCTTGATAGCCTCCCTTGGAATGAGATTGGCTAAAACCAATGAGCGATTTTTTAGTTGTTTATACAATCCAGCAATCATTTGTGAAGTACCAAGGAGATCTGCGTTGCTTAACTTCACAATAAAAAGACTCGAATCTGTTGCTAACATAACATTAACAGTTGAATATCCTGTTCCAGGAGAACAATCAACAATTAAGTACTCAATTTCAAAAGGTTTGTTCTTGAATCCTTTTTTGAGTTTAATGAGATTTTGGAGCATTTTAATAGAGGTTTTTTGATCTATTCGAATAAGATTTTGAATGGATTCGGGAGTAGGGTCTGCATATCCCACCCAAAGTTTTCCTAATAAACCAAGCTCAGGAGAAACATCTTGCAAACAATTGTCCATGGTCTCATTGCCTAGTAAGTATTCGTTAAGCCAACTGACCTTTGGGTCTCTCTTAAAAAAAGTCATTATACTAGGCCCATGAAAATCGTTATCCAATAAACAAACTCTCTTTCCTACCTTTGCTAAGTAAACTGCAATATTCACGGCAATACTAGTTTTGCCAACACCGCCCTTATGAGACAGGATAGCTAAACTTCTTAAAGACACATTGACCACCTTACTGTGACAATGTAATTTCGTCCCTATAAAAATCGATCTTTTTTTTATTCTTGAATAATATCACAATAATATGTAAGTACTCGTCTTTTAATTCATAAAAAAAAAGCTTCTCCCTATAAGGAGCTTTATTTGGTTCGTGAGAGAAATAAGCTCACATCTCTCCTAGTTATTCATCTGATGAATGAACAGGGAGGTCTTACACTGATTTTTAAATATGAAAATAGTTCCTAGGAAAGAAAATCTTTCCAATAAAAATTTCTCTTTAATTTGTGTATGTGAATAAATTTGAGAATTGATTAAAGAGTTGATAATTTTTCAAGAAAGAATAGAACTTAAATATATCGCTTTGCCATTAATCGGTTTTTTTCTGATAAACCCCATTTTCAAAAGGTTGAGTAAATTCTTTTCTGTATCAATGATTCTATCATAACTTTCTTGTACAATCTCTTCAATTATTGCTTCCTCCAGTGAAACTAGAGTCAGAACTGTTTTTTGGAGCAGTATATTAAGAGGATTAGTGATTTTTAAATTTAATTTCTCAATAATTCTTCCAAAATCATGATTGCAACATTCTTGTCAAGTGGGAAGTTATCATTACCACATTTGGGTGATTGCACACAACTTGGACAACCATTCTTACATTCACATTCTTGAATGAGGTTTAAGACGTTCTTGAGTAATATGTCACATTTTTCAAACAGTTGTTCAGAAATACCAATTCCTCCAGGAAAACCATCATAAATAAACACCTTAGCTTTTCCATCAGTAGGATAACTGGTATAAGAATTCCCTCCAATATCCCAACGATCACACATAGCATATATTGGAGATAATGCAATTGTGGCGTGTTCCGTTGCATGAATTCCCCCAGGAAAATTAAGTGTGTCATATTGTATACGATTAACAATTTCTTGGGGGATTTCGAACCAAAGAGCTTTGGTTATGAATTCTAAGGTAGGTAATTCCAGAGGTAAGATCTCTAGAACTTCGTCATATGTTTTCTTTCTATAAGAATGATATGTTTCGGTAACTTTTACTTCCCCGAAGAAAAGAGGAAACCCTATATCCTTGGTTATGAGTATTTTTAATATGGTCACCTCTGAAGTGCTCATTGCATCAGTATAGTAATCAACTTCCATGGGGGATGCGAATGCCTTCTTTTTTAACAGGTTTAAAGTCTCAACTAAATAGGTTTCACCCTGATGGATGAGTATGGCTCCTTCATGAGCTTCGCGATAAGCTTGTGGGATACTCATCGTCTCTAAAAGAGTTCCTTGAACCAAAACTTCAATGGAATCTGTAAATGCAGTATTCAGACTTACTATTGATGCTGGTCTCTCCGAGGAATTACTTGTTAGTCCAGCCGGAACTATCTTCACTAATTCTTCCTGTCGTAATTCTTGGGCAATAATTTTTCCGTTATCACCCCAAATTTGCTGAATTTCTTTAATCTTAAGAGGAAGTTCAGCGGCAGCACAAAGTATATGGCCTTTCAGAATATAGGGATTTTGTAGATCGATAATCGCATTTTCAGGACTCTTACCTAAAAAATAATCAGGATGTTTTCCAAGGAATTGTTGTAGAGGATCTTCAAAGAGAACTAAAGTTGCTAATGAAGGTCGCAAAGTTCTCCCAACACGACCAACTTGTTGCCAAGTAGAAATTATGGTCCCAGGGAAACCTGATAAGATTACAGCATCTAAGTTACCAATATCTATTCCAACTTCTAGAGCATTTGTAGAAACCACTGCTTGGACTTCACGATTACGTAGTCTTCTTTCAATTTCACGGCGTTCTAAGGGGCGATAGCCTGCACGATAAGACATTACTTGGTTGGGGTTTAATTCATGGTTTCTGAGATCCTGTTTCGCCCATAATGAAATGAGTTCAGACATTCTTCGTGATAGTGTGAAGCAAAGTGTTTGGTAACTGGCCTTAAGGTGACTTACCAATAAATCACGGGTCTCCTGATGAGGTGAACGTCTCTTCAGTTGGAATTGATCGATAAAAGGAGGATTCCATAAAACTAGATGTTTTGTTCCATATTCTGCTCCATCTTCGCTTATAATTTCAACTGGATTGCCAATGAGTTTTGCAGCAAAAGACTTTGGATTATTAATGGTTGCAGAGGAAAGAATATACTGTGGTATGGCTCCGTAGTGGTCTAAAATCCGGTTCAATCTTCTAAGTAA
>CAZALJ010000106.1:0-6331 GCA_964485715.1 uncultured archaeon | reverse complement strand
GGATTAATTGTATTTGTACTTAAAATATCGGACTTCATATTTAAAAAGTAATGTATGGTAAAAGGTGACTAAACGCTTAAAGTTATAATAAACATAAGTTGGGAAATAATTATGAAAACACAGTTGTTAGAAGACGAAATCCTAGATATAATGAAACTAGAAAATCAGTTTGGTGCTTTCAACGTGAATATGATGATGCTTCTCAGTGATGAAGACAAGTCATATGTTGAGGAGATCCAAAAACTCTGTCTTGAACAGGAGGAGAAAATCGGGGGAATAGAAGGTCATAATAATGCTGATTACTATGATTGGTTCGAATGGGCTGGCAAACATGGATTGATTAACCGCAGCAATGAATATCTCCATCGTGACGATTTGAAAAATTTCGGAATGAAAGCTGAAATACTCCGTTGTTGGACAATGGAAATCTTTAATCCTCAGTTTAATATGGCGTTGGGCGCCTCTGTTCTCAATATTAATCCAATTGCTCACCATCACAATGATCGAGAAAACCTCTTGAAAGATCTCGCTGATTTGTATGATGGCAAAAAAATCGGTTGTATTGGGATCACAGAACCGAAACGGGGGTCGGATGCAGTCAATATGACTGTCAAAGCAACGCAAGTTGATGGTGGATATACCATTAACGGAGATAAGTGTTACACAACTAATTCACCTAAAGCAGACATATGTGCGGTTTATGCAGTCTTAAACGAGGAAGATCCACGAGGGACAATGGTTCAAGGCATTTCTCACAAAGAGTGGGATCGGGGTTTTCGTGCAGAAAGGATAGGGATCCCCTCTGTTAGCAAAGTTCATATTGGAAAAACAATCTTTGAAGATTCTTTCATCCCTGAAGACTATATGACTGGAGGACCTGGCGAAGGATATCATATTCTTTTTGAGGGACTAGTACCTGAAAGGATTGGCATTGCGACATCAGATGTTGGCCAGATGTGGGGTGCTTTTACTCTCGCATCGCTATATTCAACAGTAAGAAAGCAATTTGGCCAAAAAATTTTAACCCACCAAGCAGTTGGTATGTCTGTTCTTGCGAAATACCATGCACGTCTAATGTCGCTTTCAATGGCTTTATTGAAGTTAGCTGATGCTTATGATGCCAAAAGAGATGAACTCGTTGGAATAAGTCCATTTATGAATCCTTTCGTGTCTATCGCATCACAGATGAAAGAACAAGCTGCGCGAACAGTTCATGAATTAACATACGAGTGTATGCATGCTATGGGCGGAACAGGGGTTACAGACCAGACTAAGATGCCTATTTATCAGGGCAAATCAGAGATTGCTGAAGTGGTTGGTGGAACTCGAAACGTTCAGCTACTTATTGGTAGTAGATCAATTAACACAATGGCTAAAATGCTTTAAGTTGTCTAATCACTTTCTCCTCTCTTTTTTCCTATCCCCTCTTAATTACATTCGAGTTTTTGTTTTTCCTCTATTTTTATCGGCTTATCTTGGCATGAAATCCGATTCTATCTGTTTTCATTTAATTCGCACCTTTCGCTCATTTTATTCCACAAGATTGAATGAGTTTGATGAAATCCGGAAAGAATGTTCAGATGGATTTTTTAAAAGATAATACTACAATTTTTTCTGAATGAAATCTGTTCTTCAAGGATTTATTTTTCTACACCATGCTTCGGTGACATCAGGATGACTCTCCTTTCAGTCAAAGTTTTTGATAGGAGCAATTCGGAGTTAAACTCAACGGTGTCAGTTTCTAGTGATCGTAAATTTTATGACTTAATTCCACTTCTTGGAAGATTGGCACGAGAAGAGACTCAGCAAGGACGAACTCAAGGGCTAATCATTAATGAACGATTGTTTGCTTTTCGGAGCGCAATTAACGATTTAATGTTAGTAGCAACTGCAACAATTAACACTTCTTTTCAAAAGCTTGAGCTATTTCTAGAACTTCTTTGCGAATTTTTAACCAATGAGATTCCAACTCCAGAATCAATAGTCTCAACAAAAAATTTTCAAGATGTCTGTAATTCAATTGTAGAAACAGTTGATGGCTCATCAATAGAATTGAAAATCGCTCTTCTGGGTTTAGATCGTTCTGGAAAGACTACTTTTGTTAATTTTTTCAAAGAAAATCAATCTCTAGCTGGATTCGATTCCTATCAGCCAACCCAAAACTTGAACATTATTAGAACAGATAATATAAGTGATTTACCTCAAATACAGTTCTTTGATCTTGGATATGCTTTTCAACAGCAATGGTGGAGATTTAGCAGTGAATCTGACGGATACATTTTCTTTGTGGATAGTTCAGATTCCAGTCGGATTAAAAAGTCTGAAGAGTTGTTACAAGAAATTCGTAATTTCTGGGACTTACCTTTTGTTGTTGCCGCGAATATGCGTGATACTAGTAAAATAGTAAACATCAGAAAATATCTTGCTCGGAAATTTCGCATTTCTAGTAAGAAAATTTTTGAAACCAACACTTGGACTGGGGCAGGTATTCTCCCTCTTCTCGAGGGATTAGTTAAGCGTGAAATACAAGCGAATAAAATAATGGTCTCCTTGGTTCATTCTAACAAAAATAAAATATAATCTGAGAATTTAGGAATTCTATTGATACAATTGCTAGCTATTAAATATTTTTCAAGAAGAAAACTGGATAATTTTTATATCAAAAAAGCTTCTTTGTCAAAAATGTGCTCCTGTAGTTGTTAAACAAAAGGTTGATTTACATAGCTATTTTAAAGTTGTTCAGTTGTGAAAATCATATGGTTGAGCATCAACGTTCACAAGAAATAATACAGCAGTTAGAAGAGGCGCGTAAAGATCTTGAGTTTTTTATTGATCTTCTCACTCATGATATTTCCAGCCAGATGATGATAACTTTCAGTTGTCTAGAGGAATTCAAGTCAGTCTTTAATAAAGATGATGAAGATTCCCAATTTTTCCTACAAACAGCCTTACAAAGCCTTTTACGAGCTCAAATGGTCATTGATCAAGTAAGGCTGTTTTCCCAAATAAAAAAACTACATGTTGGGGATTACACGCCTATCGATTTATGTGGTGTGACGGACCGATCTATCAAAGCTGTTTCAACAATGTTTCCTGAGGAAAAAATTGAGATAAAAACTTCTTTCACGAAAAAGCCGAGTTTTATACACGGAACCACAATTCTTGATAATTGTTTGATTAATCTTTTACAGAATGCAGTATTAGCTGATCATAATCCCGTAAAACGAATTGAAATCGTTGTTGATGAAGGTCAGGGAAAAGAACATTGGAAAATTGAGGTTATTGACCACGGGGAAGGAATTCCTGATGATTTAAAAGATAAAATATTTCAACGGCTTTTTCGTGCACGTTCGGGTAAAAGAGGGTCAGGATTAGGTCTTCATATTGTTAAAACTATTCTAGAAAAATTAGGAGGAGAAATTATCGTTACAGATCGAGTAATGGGAGACTATACACAAGGATCACGGTTTATGATCACATTACCTAAAGTTAATATTTCAGATTTTCCTGATAGTATCGAATCCCAAGATTAACCTCATTGAGATTGTACCTGCAAACTTAGTTCATAGTAAATGCAGTTTTGAGTATATTTCTAAGCTTCTAGAGTTGAAAAAGTTAATTTGAAATTAATTAAGTCACCAACTCCTTGACGATAGGAACTAACGCTGTGAGATTTTTAATAATCTCAAATTGATCTTTTTGTGGTTCTTTTTGTTCCGATATTTTATTTCTCCATACTAATACAAACTTCATTCCGAATTTAATGGCAAGATTAGCTTCTTCGAAGGAGTCTCCAACAAAGATGGCTTTATTTGGTTCCGCGTTAATGATTTGAAGCATATTCTTGAAATATTTTCCCGAATTTGCCTTCTTAGGTGCTTCAACCGTATCATAACCTATTATTTTCTGAAAAAACTCATTCAAATTATGTAGAACAACCGCGCCTTTGACATGATGCGAAGAAGCTGAAGAAGCAACATGCATACGTAAATTAGCTATCTTTACCAGTTCTGTAAGCACTGAAGAGACTTCAGGATAAAGAATAGGATAAGAACCATTTGCAAGAGCTTCATATTCAACTAAGGATGTCTCTAAAAGAGGCCTAATGGCGCCCTTATGCTCCAACGGTACAAAGCTCAGAATAAATTCTTGCCATTTAGCATCGATCAGTTTGTAACTTTTCATAAAAGTTTCAGAGCTGGAACCACGTTTTTCCCACTCATCAAATTTCGTGTAAAGACGTGTTATCTCTGCTGCCCAATTTTCAAAGGCCTTTTCATGAATTTCAAAGACTTTTTGGCGTTTTATTCCCACTGGAACTAAAATTTTTTCCAAATAAATCCTATAATTCCTGTTAAATGATCAGCTGTCTAGACAATATCGGATAATTTATAAACCTTAGATGTACAGGTTTACATGAGAAGAAAATGGCACCTACTAAACGTAAACAAGCCCAAACGCATAAACAAATTGCGTTCTGGCTACGAAAAAATATCTATCAAAGACTAGAAGAATATTGTGAAAAATACGATGCCAAAGTATCGGACTTCATGCGTGATGCAGTTTTAGAAAAGCTGAATAGACCAGTCGATGAAGATCGTATGCTTGCTGATTATAAACAAATCCATGAGATCATGCTTACCGTTCAGAGTACTCAAAAATCATTAATCGATCTTCAACAACAGTTTATCTCTCTTGAAGAAGAAAATAAGGAATTACAATCAAAAATATCTACCATTGAGGGTCCTATGGATGACTATACTCAACTACTACTTGAACACAAACCAAAGAACTACAAAGAAGTCTCTGAATTGATTAGTGATCCAGAAAAAATCCAAGAGGTCATGACTCAATTAATGACCTTAGGAAAAGTCAGAATGAATAAGAAGAGGGGTTTCGAATGGCAATAAACTACTTTAAATATATAGATGACTCTTTACGCTCTAGAATGAGGAGTAAGACTTCCAAAAAGACCTATCGAATCTTGTTAGAGAGTTTTCTTCATTGGTTGGGTCATAAACAATTAATGCACGATACTATCACACTCTATTTCGAAGAACTAACACAAAAAGAAGTAAAAAAGAAGATCAATGGTCGAACGATTACAGTTCCCAAATATAAAGCACGAACACTTCTTTTAAAAGCCCAAGCCATTCGAAGCTTTGCTGAATATTTATACCTCAAAGATCACCTCTCTGAGAAAGAATGGAAGCTGATAAACAAGTTTAGGCCTGCCAAAATTGACAAGGGCGAAGATTTCTCAAGAGCATTAACCGACGCAGAAGTCCAACGGGGTTTTAACATGATTGCTGACCCTCTCCTCCGAATGATGTATTGGGTTGGCTTACATTATGGTCTCCGAATCACTGCTATGCGACGACTCCAAACAGACCATGTAGATTATTTAGAAAAGAAAGTCTTGACTGTCTACAAGGGGAAAGGGGGTAAAACAAGAAAAATTAGTATTTGTGATGAGCATGTTGATTTCTGGAAACACTGGTTTGACTACCGAACAAATTTTAATCTTAATCATGACTATGTGTTCTTTACCAGCAGAGGGACACCAATCGGTAACCGAATGATGTTCAAATATTTCAACAAGATTTCAGCACTGATCTTAGGAAAACCCTACCCAGAACAAGAAGAAGACGAACGAATTACCTGCCATGATCTCAGACGCACATTTGCCACAAAATTACTTAGAAACGAATGTGATATATTCTATATTTGCAAAGCACTCGGGCATGAATCAATCAAGACTACAATGAACTATCTTCGGTTAGAAGAGAAAGAATTTTTAGACACTTACCGAGAACTGGCTGCTAAGGCCCTACGATACTAATTTCTACTCATCACTTTTTTCGACTGATCAACCAGATTTCCTTTTTAACAACCTTCCCATAAAAGTAAAAATGGTTAGATTGGAGCTAGCTGTTCTTATCATATGTATCTTAAGGAAGCCCCGACATTAAAAAGTAAATTTCAATAAAACCAATCAAATTTAAAGTAAATATGAAAAATCATATTTTAAATTAAATTCCACTTCATTTTCCGCAAAGAGATTAAAAAAGTTAATTCGTGGTTTTTCTCCAATAAAATATCCTGACATTTCTAATATTAATTTTCTTTTTCCTTTCAGCATTTGAGGAACGTCTTTAGGGATATTATAGTGTAATTTGAGATTTATTCCATTCTCTGGAATATAATGCTGGCATATCCAATTCTTTCCTTGTCGAAAAATCATTTAATTCCAACTTATCACTTTCCTTATCAGAAGGGGAGAAAGAATATAGAGACGTAGATTAATGTAAGAATTCCATAGACAATGAAT
>CAZALJ010000105.1:0-6345 GCA_964485715.1 uncultured archaeon | reverse complement strand
ATCTCTCCTAACTGCTATGAATTTTCTTAATGTACATGTTTCCATGGTTGTTTTTTATCCAGGAAAAAACTTTTTCAACGTTTTCATAAGAAAAGGGAAGTAAAGGCATCCGTTTCAAGAAGGGAAACAATCTTCAACAATTAAATAATTAACTTTTAATAGTAAGTAATGACCTAGTCGTTAACACCGTGGTGAATACACTGGCAACATGTCCCGAATGTGGTGGCATATCGAAATGGAACCCGCCATTCTATGTCTGTAGTGTCTGTGGACTGGCTCTCCGTCGCCAAGAATATGAACGTTTGGTAGATAAACAAAAAGAAGCTTTATGGGAAGCGCAGCAACAGAGTGAAGAAATGGATAAAAAACGTAAAAGAAACAAAGATTACTTAGATTGGTATCTTGGAAAAAAGAAATGAGATATGCCCAAAATTACTGAATCAAATTCTTTTTAGTCCACACCATGGTGCACTACCATAAAATTGTGTTATGAACCTAATTTTTTTTAGCTTCGCTTTGTTTACTAGGAACAAAGGAAAGGAAAAGAACACATTCCTTTTTAGAAGAATCGAATATCTATTCTCAAAAATAATCACGGGCCCTGTGAGATTCGAACTCACGACCTCTTTAGAGGATAATCGGAGAACCGATCTCTTACTCCGGAGGCAAGCGCTCTATCCAGGCTAAGCCAAGGGCCCTTGAAGTGTTACTAGCGGACTCGGGGGGATTTGAACCCCCGACCCTCTGCTGTCTCTTTCGACTCAGGTAAAGTTAGAAATAGGAGGCAGATGCTCTATCCAAGCTAAGCCACGAGTCCATTATCAATAAGGTAGACATGGCGGATCCGAGGGGATTTGAACCCCCGACCTGCGACTTAGAAGGCCGCCGCTCTATCCAGGCTAAGCCACGGATCCATATCTTCATTGAGTTGAGTTTTCTATATACTTTTGTTTATTTTTCTTTGTAAGACCTTAAGACGTGATGGCTAGAGAGCATGATCAGTATCATAAAATCCTCTTAATAAATTCTTATGAAGATATAGCCAATAAAACCTTCAACTCCCTCAAAACCAACTTAAAAGAAATTTCCTGAATATAAAAATGGGAATTAACTTGGAGATCCAACAGTTTTTGATGCTGGAGCAACTCTTTTTGGTTGAGAGGAGGTTATCGTGGAAACATGCTTCTTTTTGTCCCAACCAATGAGTGCTATCGATAAAACCTCATCTATATCTTTGACTGGAGTTACGTGAACAGATTTGCTGACGTTCTCATCAAGAACAACATCATCATAGTTTGCTGCTGGTATTAATATTTGGTTGATTCCGGCTGATGCGGCTCCTTCTATTTTTGCTGATGTTCCTCCCACAGGAAGAACCTCACCTCGAACTGAGAGTGAACCTGTCATTGCTAAATCTTGACGAACTGGAAGATTTAGTAAATCACTCATAATAGCTGTTGCAATAGTAACGCTCGCGCTATCTCCTTCAATACCATGGGTTCCCAAGAATTGGATGTGGACATCCATTTTTGAAATATCTTTTCCGGTATATTTTTTGATCAGAGCAGAGACATTTTGAACAGATTCTCTTGCTATAACACGAAGGCTCCCTGTAGCTATGGTTCTTCCACCTACTCCTTGAGCAGGAACCACCAAAGCTTCGATCGTCGTGATGTGGCCCCCACGGGCACCACCTGTTGGGGCTAAGACTGCGAGACCGTTAACACGACCAACCATGCCTCCAGTGGTTTGAATAACCTGATATTCTTTCTTATGTTCTACTTGTCTGTCAGCTATTTGACTCTCTAGAGAGCGCGCGAGATTTCTAGCAGCTAAAACGTGCCGAACCTCTACAAAGGGAACTCCCTCTTCGCGTGCAATATCACCAGCTGCTCTTATCAACCCACCTAAATCCCTTAACATGAGTGATAATTTATTTTTCCGATCTGCACGCTTTTTTGCCTCTAAAATAATTGCTAAAACAGCACTTCGTGAAAAATGTGGGATTTTTCCGTCTTTAATCACTTCTTGAGCAGTAAATCGAACTAATTTTCGACGATTCTCCATACTATCAGGCATAGAATGATTTACAGCGATTTCATACCCATATCCACGAATACGTGACCGTAGCGCAGGATGCATTCGCTTAACTGTATCAATATTCCCCGATGCTACTAACACAAAATCACACGGAACTGATTCCGTTCGCACCATAGCTCCACTTGAGAGTTCTGATTGTCCAGTAATAGCCAACACTTTATCTTGCATGGCCGTCAGAAGCTGTTGTTGGGTCTTTTGGTTAAGTGTAGCTACTTCATCTATATAAAGAACCCCTTTATGCGATTTATGAATCAAACCAGCCTCAACACGATCGTGCGCGGGAGTCCCTAAGCCACCAGACTGGAACGGATCATGACGAACATCTCCTAAAAGGGCTCCTGCGTGAGCACCAGTGGCATCACTAAATGGAGCACTCGTACTTTCCGAGTTGTCAACCAATAATTTTGGAACTAAATTTTCCTTACGACTCCGGAATTGACCGATAATAAAAAAGGCTACTAATGCTACAAAAATTGCCATTAGAAAATCCGCAGTGAAAAATAATAACCCTATAATAATAATTAATGCAGGAATTCCTAATAACAACATACTCCGTTGCTGATCAGCTTTTCTAGCTAATTGTTTATAATGATCTACAATTTTTCGTCCTTCTATTGCAGGAACAGTCATTATACGAGGGGTATGGGAGTCATTTTGATTAGGAAGACATAAAATATCTTCTAATTCCTCTCGCGGTAGTAGCTCAGCCAATGCTTGCCCCAGCATTGATTTTCCTGTGCCTGGATCCCCAATTAAAAGTACATTTCGTCTCTGGATCGCGGCTTTTTTGATAATTTCTACTGGTTGATCTTGCCCAATAACCTGGTCAACTAATCTTGAAGGAATGGGGATTTCTTGAGTTGTTTCAAAATCCATATCCACCTCAATCAATTCTTTCTTTGTTTTTTCCATTTGATCATTCCAACATTCTAGAAAGACGAACTAAACACCTGCGGATGATTAGATTATTTTACGAATATTAATTACTTTTTGATTCGAAAAAAGTTATAAATTTTATATAACTCTTCGCTTAGTTCCACGTTGCCTTGGTTGTTTCAGACTTTTAAATGACTAGGTTTTATGAATAAATCCCATTATAAAAACTAGTCCATCGATAGATATCGTATCAGTCAATCTTTAATTCTCATTTTCTCTTTTAAAACTTTTACAATATATGTCCACATGAAAGGAGTAGAAAGCAGGGTAATAAAAAATTGTCAATATCAGGTTATTCTAAGAATAAACCATTCTATTACTTAGGGCAAGGTCTCATCTCGAGAAGTATAATTGGGTGAGTGAACTATGGTACATGGAGAGTTATCGTACTGATCTAGACAGCTATTTGCTTCAGCTGGCTAGGAAGACCGCATCATTGGATTTTTTATAAAAACCAAGATCTTTCGTGTAAGAGATCCATGTACATATTGAAAGAATTTTTTGAAAGATGCGTTCAAAATTTTCGCAATTTGATCTTCAATCTCTATATTAGACGGCATTGCAACAACTACTCGCGCCTGAGGACTTAATAATGGGCAAATTTCACGAATGAAATTAAGGAGTAAATTTTGAAGATCAAAACCCCGAGTAGATGACGCGGTTCCATAAGGAGGATCTGTAACAACTGCAGAAATAGTCCCTCTTCGGAAACACAGCTGGGTGGCATCTCCAAATACTAGATGGGTCGAATCAGGAGCGATTTCATCTGCTTTTAGATTCTGATAGGCTCCCCAAATGATTTTACGATCGATTTCAACCCCAATACTTTGAATTCCCATCCTAGCGGCCTCTATAAGGGCTCCACCTGTTCCACAAAAAGGATCCAAGAGCCATTCGTTAGGTTTTAAGGCTGCTAGATTCACCATTGTACGCTGTAATAAAGGGTTCATTGAACTAGGATGAAAAAAAGGACGTCTATTTGCCGTCCTTTGCCGAACATTTCTCCTAAGGGAATAAGACACGAGTTGTCCAAACCAAAGACCATGATTACTTAAAATTACAATGAATTTTTCTTCGGGATTATCCAGATTCACATGCTTAGTGGGATTCATCTTGAGAATTTGAGCACCTACATAACGAGAAAACTTTTGAGTTAAATTGTGTTGTTTAAATATCCCTTTTGGTTCCCCAATCCGTTTTGTTTTAACAGAAAAAGATCGATTAGATATTAAGTTTTGAACTGCGGATGTATCAAAAGAGGAAATCAACTCATGGAAGGATGTTGGAGGATGTTGCGGATAACGGATGTGAAAAAGTTGTTGACAACTAAAATGAATCATGGTGACTCGTTTCATAAGAAATGGAATGATATTAGAAGAGAGAGTTTTATGCAAACTAGATTCAAACTGAAACTCTATCACTCTGTTATCTGGGCTTCTCCTCAATTGGGTTGTAATATCCAGAGTAGAAAGAATACTTTCAAATTCAAAAACAGCTAGCTCTGGGTTCTCTCCAGATAATAAGAAAAAGTATCTTTGTGCTAAAGTGTCTTGGTTTATCATCTTTATTCTCTGTGTGGAACAACTTTTTATTTCTAGATTTCCTTTTGTTTTCTGCCCCGATTAAGGTTACACTTGAACAAATAAATCGAAAAACATGGATTCTCTCAAAAAAAATTCCAAGAATTGTCACACGTGTAATTTATTCGTACGCGATATCTAATCTAATAAAAAGAAGGGTTCGTGGTCTAGCTTGGTAGGATCTGCGCCTGGGGTGCGCAAGATCGGGGGTTCAAATCCCTCCGAACCCATCTTACTTTTCTTCA
Source organism: uncultured archaeon (assembly GCA_964485715.1). Lineage (GTDB taxonomy): Archaea > Asgardarchaeota > Heimdallarchaeia > Hodarchaeales > Hodarchaeaceae > Hodarchaeum. The sequence goes on along the minus strand of CAZALJ010000105.1, from coordinate 1,484 downwards.
TCCCATCTACTGGAGTGAAGGGGTTAATCTTTAACGTATTATTAGTTCAGATGGCTTACAAAATCAGATGTTCGAATCACCACGAACTTATCCAACTAGAGCACCATATCATAGATTTTAAAGGTACACCTAGCTTCACATTCACGATCTCACTGAATAGCCCAAGTATTGCTCCGTAAAAAGTATGTTCTTTTTGTTATTTAATCTATGGAGATATCCTTTTCCATAATATGAGTATGATATTATTTCCTTTATTTTTTTTGTCGGAAATATCATTAAAGAAAATGAAGGAAGATACATTATATGGAATCGATTTTAAAAGATGCTTTAAACGGAACTGGATCGTTTAAAAACTTGGGTGCGTCTAAAAATGAGCCTGTTTCTCTTTATTCTCCACCACAACCTAAAGTTGATAATGAGATAGCAGATATCCTTACAGAAAGACTACCTCGTGTACAAGTTATTGGGGTGGGTGGAGCAGGTAATAATGCTGTGTATCGTTTGATGAGTACTGGGGTGGATGCGGAATGTGTGGCAGTTAACACAGATGCTCAACATTTGTTATCAACTCGTGCTAATAGAAAAGTGCTAATAGGGAAAGATACCTCCCGTGGATTTGGAGCAGGAAATAATCCAGAAATTGGCGAAACAGCCGCACGAGAATCTCTTGAAGACATTAAAACCATGGTAAATCAGGCAAATATGGTGTTTGTCACCTGTGGCCTTGGTGGTGGAACAGGAACAGGTGCTGCACATGTCATTGCTAAGCAAGCAAAAGAGGAAGGAGCCTTAACAGTATCAATTTGTACGCTTCCTTTTCAAATGGAAGGAGTAAAGCGTTATGAAAATGCCCGAGACGGGTTAAAAAAATTGTATGAAGCATCAGATACTGTTATAGTTGTTCCTAATGAAAAACTTCTCCAGATATCCGATAATATAACTATGATGGCTGCCTTTAGAATTGCTGATGAAGTGCTTCTCCGTGCAGTTAAAGCAATTACAGAATTAATCACTAAACCCCAATTGATCAACCTTGATTTTGCTGACGTACGAAAAATCTTGACCGAGGGCGGGATGGCAATGATCGGTCTTGGAGAATCGGATCATCAACATATGAAAGTCGATGAAGCAGTTTTTGAAGCTCTCAAGAACCCACTATTAGATGATTTAGATATTAGTGGCGCGAAAAAGGGATTGATCTGTGTTTCAGGTGGTGAAGGACTGGCTTTAAAGGATGCAGAAGAAGCAGTGATGAAGATCGCAGCAGAAATCGATAATTCAGCCGAAATAATCTGGGGGGCAACTATTGATCCTGAACTGGGAAATAAAATACGCATAATCGTAGTTCTGAGCGATGTCCATTCCCCCTTAACAGAAAGCAACGGTCTATATTACTCTAAAAATGATTTAGAGTCATTATTATCTGATCTCGATTCTCCTTTCTCGGTAATATCAGCTCAAAAAATGGAGGAAAATGAACAGAA
>CAZALJ010000104.1:0-6444 GCA_964485715.1 uncultured archaeon | reverse complement strand
GAGCTCATTTTGAATTGTTTCATACAAATCTTGTGTTGACCGAACGATCTTTAATTGAATTGATATCTTTTCTAGATTTAGAGTGTGACCCTCTCCCAGAATAAGTAAAATTTTCGCTCCGTGATTCTCCAACGCCTGAGCAACCTGTAAAGCCGATAGTCCTGTAGATGGATTAGAGAGAAAGCGTACATCATCTAAATATTCGCGTGTTGCACCACCCGTAATCAGAAATTTCTTTTCTTTCAATTTACGAGAAGGATTAATTAACTCGAAGATGTATTGCATTAATTGGTCTAAGGGAGGAAATTTATATTTATTTTCAACCTCAGTTGCGGATAAAAAACGTACATTTTGTTTTTTCAAATAAGAGATATTTCTTTCAGTGATAGAATTATCTAATAGAACAGTGTGAGCAGCAGGAATAATTAACAAGGGAATTTTAGCCCCAAATGCAGCCAACGCAGCTAATGTAACAGGACCATCTGCAATTCCATTAGCAAGCTTAGAAATGGTATTGGCAGTTGCAGGACAGATCATACATAAATCTATCTTATAGTCAGGACTGGAAACCCATTTTACGTGTTCAGAGAATCCTGAAATTTGAGTAATTGGTTCTTTGTCCATACACCATGTTAATGCATCTATAGGTACAAAACGTTTAGCCTCCTCCGAGAGCACAACGATAGGATCACCTTCATAACGTAAAATCTCCCTGATAAGATGGGGGACTTCAATAGCCGCTATGGACCCAGTAACCCCAATTAAAATACGCTTGTGCTTTAATTGAGTTCCTTTAGTTCCATATATTTCAGCTATCCCCATCGTATCCTTATCCTATTTATACTCAATTTCAGTTTTACCTGTAATTGAATTTTTGGTCGTTTCCTTTTAAGAATCAGGGTTATACCAATTTTTTTTGTATTAAGGAAATAGGGACGTATATACAGTATTGTTTGAAAAATACAAAGAGATAAAATCAAGCTCAATCCACATAAAGGAAGAAAATAATGGGAGTTAAGAATAAATAGAAAATCCTATGTAAAGGATATTCGCTGTAACTAGCTCTAATAGAAGATAGAGATTTGAAAAATGTCAATTTATCAGATAATTGGTGATCAATATCTTTCAAATAATATAGAGGGTATTTTATTCTCCATATTTGCATTTATTGTGGGAATTATTTCCTCGTCATTGGGTGTAGGAGGAGGTTTCATTACGACCCCCTCATTAATTTTAATCGGAATTGAGGAAAGTTTTGCTATCGGAACAGTCCTAGTTATGATCATTTTTACTGCACTGTCATCAACAATTGCTTATGCTCGGCAACCAGGGACAATTGAATACCGTACAGGTCTTCTAATTGCCATAACAACAGTAATAGGAGCAATTTTAGGTAGTTTAACCAGCTCTTATTTAGCCACAGAATTTCCTCAGACATTTCGAATCGTTTTTGCGATATTTTTATTTCCAATTGCAGTAAAGATGACTTTCTTTCCCAAAAAGAAGAAAGGAACATCAGAAACTAGTGAGGAGATTGAACATGATGAAATCTTTTTGTTTGGTTTTGAACGTCGTGAAATTTGGAGTACTTTATTGGGATTGATTGCAGGGTTTGCTTCTGGTCTACTAGGGATTGGAGGTGGAGTTGTGATGGTTCCAATCCTAGTTCATGTGGGTAAATTAAGCATGCATAAAGCTGTTGCCACTTCCATGTTTATCATGATTGCTACGAGCATTGCTGGAGCTGCTGTAAAAATCACGATGGGGCAAATTTATCTAGATTTAGCATTTTTTTTAATATTAGGAATCATACTAGGAGCCCAAATTGGACCTAGAATAGTCAAAAAGATCAATACTAAACATCTTCAACAAATTTTTGGATTTGTGATGATTATCGCTTTAATTTCAATCGCAATCGGACGGGATCAAGTCGTTACTCTAATACAAGGAATTTTTAGTCTACTTGGTTAACTTGGACAAGATAAAAAAATGCTAGATAAACAAAATTAAAAGAACAATAATATAAACCCCTAGGTAAAATAATTTGATATAATAAGTATTTAACTCACAATAAATAATGTTATTCAAAAAAAATTTGAATAAACTTCTATATACGTATGTTCTAATTATTGGAGCTCGATATTGCATCAGGTGTTTATATAATGGATGATGATTCGATCTTGGTTGTTGATGACGAAGAAGATACTGTGGAACTTGCGAGAATGGTGCTAGAATATGAAGGATACCGTGTTTTTTCAGCTAGTAACGGAGAAGAAGCAATTCAATTTCTTGATTCCAATTCTGAAAAACCAGATCTAGTCCTTTTAGATGTTCTTATGCCCAAAGTCAACGGTTTAGAAGTATGTAAATGGATTAAAGAACACCCCCAACTGAAAAATATTCCCGTATTACTCTTCACAGCCAAAGTAGGAAAAAAAGATAGAATTGCAGGGGAAGAAGCTGGTGCTGATGCCTACATTAACAAACCTTTCAGTGCTGATGACCTACTGAATTTGATAAGAACACATCTTGAGAAAGTTAAGAGTACAGCATGAACAATTAATAATAATTCAATTATTATTTGGATTCTTCGATTTCCTGAATAAATATAGCAGCAGGAGGGAATTTTTCGGTTAATTCTTGTGTAAAACTTGAAGAGTAATCAATAACTCTCAAAGTAACCTCTAAAGGACTTTTCTGGATAGAAAAAGAAAGATGAACGTCTAAATCAAGTTTTCTCTTTTCAAGAAATCTAAATCTGACGTTATTTTTGTTGAATACTTGTAAACAGTTCCAAAATTCCTTAATAGATACCACTAATAGTATTTTCTGCGGTGTAATATGAATTGCCGTCATAGGGGAACAATTAGGCTTTAAAATAGACATTAGCTCATCGAGACTTGTCACTTATATTACTCCAACGGTTAAATAACACCAATTTCAAGTGTTCCAATCGACTCAATAGTGGCACTAATTTTATCTCCTTTATTTACTGGACCAACGCCAGATGGTGTGCCAGTGGCGATTATATCTCTTGGTTTTAATGTAACGATTGAACTACAATATTTAATAATTTGCTCGACGTTGAAAATCATGTCTCTTGTATTCCCTTTCTGTTTAATTTGCCCATTGACTTTTAACTCTAAGTTTAGATTCTGAGGATCGGTAATTTCATCAGATGTTACAATCACTGGACCTATAGGAGAGAATGTATCAAAACCTTTCGATGGAAACCAAGGTCGGCCTTTTTTCTTCGCTAAAGCTTGGATATCTCGAGCTGTCATATCGAGTAAGATTGTATAACCAAAGATAAAATCGATGCTTTCCTCTAAAGGAATGTTCTTTCCTTCTTTTCCAATGACAACAGCTAACTCTACTTCATGATCAACTTGTTGGGCTTGGGGAGGGAAAATAATATTTTCTCCTGGCCCGATTAAAGCGGATTTAGGTTTTAAAAAAAGATCTGGGTTAGCAGGAAGATTTTCAGGTTCGACTCCCATTTCTCTAGCATGAGCAGGATAGTTTTTTGCAAGGCAAATTATAGTTGACGACTGGATTGGTAGTTCGAGAGATGGAGTGCTTTGAAGCACATTATATTCCAGCTGGTCAAGATATGTTTTGTCACGAATGATTGGGTCAATATTTCTTAAGCTGGGATACCTTTTAATGATGTTATTTTCCCAAATAACTATTGCACCTTTATTCATACCTATTCTCACAAATTTTCCTCCAACTGGATTTTTGTAGCGCTAGATATCTCAAAGGTTGTCAATTGTCCTATTTTACAACAAATTTAACGCAAAAAAATGAAATGTGGCTCTATTGTATGTAATCGGTGTTTAACTCGTAAGAAGAATTAAACCTTATGACCTATTGTTGAAATACCACGTAATTAGATGAAATTTTATATTTACAGTCGCAACGAGGATTATTAATGAAATACTTAGTTACTGGTGGCGCAGGATTTTTGGGTAGTCATCTAATTGAGGAATTATTAGTACACAACCACTCCGTGGTATGTTTAGACGATTTTAGTACTGGAAAAAGGAAAAATCTTGATAGTACGAAAAATGAAATAAGAATCGTTGAAGGTGACATAAGAGATGCTAATACTGTAAGAAAAGTCGTTCAAGATGTTAATTATGTTTTTCATTTAGCTGCCCAAATCTCTGTCATTCGCTCTATGCGAGAACCTCTTTACGACGCCTCAGTTAATATTGACGGGTTTATAACTCTCTTGGAAGCAATAAAAGGGAGCTCTGTTAAACGACTTGTATATATTTCTACTGGAGGAGCAATATATGGAGAACCATATCAAATTCCTGCTTCAGAAAAGACTGCAGAAGAACCTATTTCCCCCTATGGCCTCTCTAAATTGGTAAGCGAAAAATATCTTGAGTTGTATCACCGAATTCATGGGCTTTCGTATGCAATAATCCGACCTGCAAATATTTACGGTCCCCGACAGGATCCTCTCGGTGAGGCTGGTGTGATCTCGATTTTTTTAGGAAAATTGATAGAAAACAAACCTCTTGTTATTTTTGGAGATGGAACAGATACAAGAGATTATGTTTATGTGAAAGATATTGTAGAACTTTGTATTAAAGCAATCAATTCATCTCAGATAGACATCTTCAATGCTGGCAGTGGGAAACAAACAAGTCTACTAGAGTTAGTAGAAACTATCGAGTATGTTACCAAAATGAAAGTTCGTAAGAAATTCAGTGCCCCACGGCCTGGAGATGTTCAACATATTGCACTTAACTCCTCTAAAGCTGCTAAACTTCTGAACTGGACTCCCTCTACCACTCTGAATGAAGGACTATACCAAACGTGGGATTGGTTCATATCTAGTAAGATGTAGATAAAGCTAATTTTATGATCTCTTATTTTTTTATCAGTTCAAAGGAAACACGAGTAATTAAGTCCACAATATTGAAAATAATTTGATATAAGGAAAAACTCATACACTGACATTGCGTGATTAATATTCATAAGGTCATTCTCCGGAGAAACATCATAGAAAGTTTCTCGAAAAAGTGAGAAATAGAAAACTTTTTTTAGAAGAAATGTCTCCCTTAGGAGAACCAGATTAACAATAATTAGAAATTCCTGATTAAGGTGAAATAATTGAAAAGAATTAATGTCCTATTTTTAATAATTAGCTTACCTTTGATCTATAATGGTCCTATTCTCGTAAGTGGCCAAGAAGAATTTAGTGAAACTATTAGTCTTCCAATAAATCATTTTTATGTTCTTAATATCAGCACTACTGAAGAAACGGCCACCTATGATTTAGAAATTTGGCCAAAATTTTTCTCTAATCGTACAGACATGTTGATATTCAACGAATCACATTATGAAATCTATCATTCTGACTTTATGAATGAACTAACTAATTCTGGAACTTGGGAAGCAAGCAGTCAGTACCTCAATCTTTCAGGTGTGATGTTACGTGGTCGTGTGGTAACAGAAGATGATCCAACGTTTGTCATTGTTGAAAATGCCAATTTTATTACTAATGGAGCAATAGCAGGGTCATATGTGAAATTTGATATAGAAGTAACGAATACAGATCTTACGATTGAGGAAGGAAAAATCTTTCCAGAAGAAGAAGATCAAGACGATGGAAACGCTGCTTCTACTCCATTTATGTCGATATCCTTAATCTTATTGACCCTTGTGATCATCATTCGAAAAATGGATAACAAGTGAATTTGCGATTATTATCAAATAACTATGACCGTATGGTTAGAAGAGACTCCGTACTCATCGACCTACTTTCCTGCTTAAATATCACATGACATTTTGAAGTTTGAATCCATCCAAGGTTATTTAACGGAGTAACATTTCTCTAACTTGTTTTTCCTGTACTAATAACCAATTTTCATCTAGCTCTGAAAAACCAAACCATCGCCAAAATGATGATACTACCCACGGATCCAATTTTACTTCAAACCGCGGATTCTGTGCAACAAGGAAATATCCTTGCCATAGTTCACCTATAGCAGTTTCAAATAGTCGTGTTATAACTTTTTTATCGTAACCTGATTTATCTGCTTCTAAACTTTGGTTTAATCGTCGTTCTGATTCGTTAATGGAAACAAAAGCTGCAAGTATCCACATTTCACGGTCTGTCTTAATATTTTTTCTATATAGATGATCTGCTAATTTTTCAAGTTCCTTTCTAGCATTTTCCAACTTTTCGGGGGTAAAAGTTGGGATTCGCAGCAGATCTGTAAAAAAGGTGTAAATAACCTCGTCAAAATCTCGTAATGCATCCAGAAGAAGTGTTGCTGTACCAATTTCGAATGCATTCATTTCCATTAAAGGTACACAAATAGCTTCTTCTGCGGCTTTAATTAACCAAACATAAGCATCTGCTAGCATATCTTCACGAAGCCTGTTCTTCATTCGATCTAGTGAATAACCCAGTTAATAACC
>CAZALJ010000103.1:0-6484 GCA_964485715.1 uncultured archaeon | reverse complement strand
GATCCGTGATTTTTAGAAATCCTTCTGGATCGATAGCTCCAGCATCTCCACTTCTGAAATATCCATCTTCTGTAAACTGAACCTCAGAACCAGGAGCATTGTAATAACTCCCAGAAACCCAGGGGCCCCTGAGGAGGATTTCCCCAGCTGATTTACCGTCTTGGGGAAGTTCCTTCCCATTTTCATCTACTATTTTCACATCAAGTCCTACTACGATATATCCTTGTTTCCTCTTGAGATCCCAACTCTCTTCCTCAGTCAGTTCTTTTTCTAGCGTTGGAGTGACTCGGTTTAAAGTCACAATAGCATTTGCCTCGGTAGATCCATAGGAATGAATGATTTCAGCGCCAGTTAAATCCCAAAAACCTTTCATCAGAGCAATAGGAGGTTCAGAGGCCCCCGAAATAAAACGCGCTCCAGATAAATCAGGTTTTGGATCCATTTTTCGGATGTATTCTAACATTGGCATTAAGATAGCAGGTGCACCGTTAGAAATCGTCACTTTTTCTCGAACTAGAATTTCTGTGAGTTCCCCGAGATCATTTAGACTGTATCTGCCAGGAAAGACAAGTTTAGCTCCCACTTGAGTAGCTGCATAAGGTGTACCCCAACCGAGGACATGAAACATTGGAACAATTTGAAAGACGCAATCTTTTATGGACATCGAAGCATTGGCGGCGTACATTAACGAGTGTACATAAACATCCCGATGGGAGTAATACACTCCCTTAGGCCTTCCTGTGGTACCACTAGTGTAACATGCTGAATATGCAGAGTTTTCATTTATGTTTGGCCACTCGTAGTCTGGTGTTGCTTCTCTTAGAATCTCTTCATAGCTGTAAATTGGCTTAAGTGATGTGGTAATATCATTCAATACTCTATCAGTAATAATAACATATCCCTTAACGGTCTTACACATGGGGGCAATTGCTTCAGCAACATGAAGAAGGCTCTCATCCACAAAAATGAATTTTGCTTCTGCATGGTTAACTACATAACTTAATTCTTGTGAAGCGAGGCGCAAATTCAGGAGAAGCATGACAGCTCCAGTACCTGGAATACCAAAGTAAATCTCGAAGTGCTGATAGGTATTCCATGCAAGAACACCAATTTTATCCCCAACTTTTATTCCCAAAGTACTAAGCGAACTAGCTAACCGCTTAACCCGTTCGTAGGCGTCCCTATACGTATAGCGAAATATAGTTCTATCATGTTTCCTACTGACAATTTCTTGCCTACCGAAGTTCCTTGCCCCATGTTTGAGAATGTTTGTCACGTTAAGCTGGTAGTTTATCTGCGACGTAGCAGGAAACCCATTGATGATCTTCATGGCATTTTCTCCGTTTACAAATAGTAAGCAAAAAAGTCCTTTAATTTTTTATATTTTTTTATATAAGCTTCTTTAGATTTAGAAAACAATATTTAATGCCTTAAAAAGGCTTTAATATCATAGATCAGGAAAAAAGGATTGCAAAAAGTCAATCTCGACCTTATCTTGGTGAACATAACCTTGAATGAAAAACGAGTGCACTATCAACTTGAAATGGCTAATACCGCAGATATTGAGACCATTCATTCTGCAACTCTTGAAATCTTATCCAGTAAGGGAGCTTTATTTGAATATCAAGGAGCAATCGATCTTCTCATGACTGGTGGTGCCGAATACGCTGATGATGGGCGAATTAAGATTCCTGAAACTCTTATTCAGTATGCTATTGATTCAGCACCAACAGGTATCCGAATTTTCTCCCGTGATGGTAAAGAAGCTATGAGTTTGGAAAATAATAATGTTTATTGTGGAACCGGTTCAGATTGCCTTTTTGTCATAGATTCTGAGACTGGTGAGCGTCGATCGGCTTTGAAAAAAGATATTGAGTCTTTTACACGTCTTAGCGACGCACTACCGAATATAGATTTCATTTTATCTATGAGCGTTGCAACCGATGTCCCAATCCAAACTGCAGACCTCCATCATTTTCAAGCAATGGTCTGTAACACAACCAAGCCTATAGTTTTTACAATTACAGAACAGAAGAATATGCCACTCATCTTCGATTTTGCTAGAAAGATTTCAGGAAGTTCTCAAATTTTCAAAGAGAGACCTTTTCTTATTCATTACGCTATGCCCAGTCCTCCTTTACATCATTCCCAAACAGCTCTACAAAACATAATTTACTGTGCTCGGTATGCTATACCAATAGTATACGCTAGTGGAACTCAATCTGGTGTTTCAGATCCTATTACCATTGCAGGGGGTATTGTTTCAGCCAATGCTGATGTAATAGCTGGTTTAGTTGTCCATCAATTAGCTAACCCTGGCGCACCATTTATTTACGGTGTTGGTATCACCCCTTTGGATATGCAAACAACGATTGATTCTTACGGAGCTCCCGAGGGTCTTTCTGGTGATATAGTTAATGCACAAGTAGCCAAGTATTACGGATTGCCTACTTGGGGGTATGCAGCATGTACAGATTCAAAATGTTTGGATCTGCAAGCAGCTATTGAATATGTGGGTTCAACTATTACAGGATTACTAAGTCACTGTAATTTACTTCATGATGTTGGATATCTTGAGTCTGGCTTGACTGCATCGTGTGAGAGTATCGTTTTTGGAAATGAAGTGGTTGAATATGTTCGTCACATTCTCAAACCAATAGAGGTCAATAAAGAAACAGTACCTATGAAACTCCTTAAAAAAGTCGGACCAAACCAAACTTTCTTTGAAGCTGATCACACACTAAGGCATCTTCGTGATTTTTATTATTCTCCTTTGATTGACCGTAATAGATACATAACTTGGGATAAAAGAGGACGACAAACAATGTCTGACCGCCTTAAGAAACGTGTTCAACAGATTCTCGCTACACATAAACCATTACCTCTCGATAAAACGATAAGTGAGGAAATTGACAATATTATCGCTACAGAGGACAGAAAGATAATTTCCAATTAGATATGCGAAAATTAAATTTATGTGAATTGTAATGGGACTATTTACCCTTACTGCGGAAGTACTAGCATTTTTATTGTTCTTTATTATTGTCCTATTCTTGAGTTCCAACAAAGATTATCGTTCTGTAGCCCAAATCGGCAGTGGGAGCCTATTCGGAATAACACTTGAGTATATGAATGTCCAAGTCATGCAAACCTACACTTATTCCTCTCAATTCCTTATTCAACTTGGTTCTCCTCCTAACAACATTCCGATATGTATTGGATTGTGTTGGGGATTAATTATTTACGCATGTATGAAAGTCTCAAATAAAGTGGTTGGTATACCTGAATGGTCACGACCATTAATGGATGGTCTTTTGGCATTAACTATTGATCTTTCAATGGATACTGTAGCTATTCGGCTTGATGGTGGATTTTGGACTTGGACTGGTATCCCCATGGAGGCCCTTCCTACATTAACAAGCTTCTTTGGAGTTAATTACGGTAATTTCAGTGGTTGGTTCTTTGTCGTATTAATTTTTTCAAGTCTGTTACGATTGGAAGAAAAAGGAATTGCGAAAAAGTTCAACGTTTCTCAATTACAATCTACATTCTATTTCGTAATTATCCCTTTTATCGCCTATTTTCCCTTATTTTTGTCTTTCCATGTGTTGCCAATCCCCGTATATCTATTATTTGATCTTGTAAATCTTTATGATGGGCAAATGCCTCAAGGCATGCTTGGTTTAGCAATTCTCGCTTATGTGCTGACTTTGGCTAGTATAGCTCTTTTCGTGGCGTTTTTTCAATCTAAACCTAAATTTGAAAAGGATACTGATTTATTACCTACAATAATTTTCATGTTCTTTCACCTAAGTTATATAGGGTTTTATTTTTTAGGAGGTCTTTTTACTGATACTCCCCTGATTTTGCCATTTGGGGGTCTTATGTTTAGTATTGATGTTATCATACATTGGATGATTCTTGACAAGAAGAAATTACGTATGCTGATCCGTCTTTAGTTATACCTTTAAGAGTTATTTGGGAAACTAATTGTTTCTTCTTCGAGTTATTATAAAATAGATTGTCATAAGCTAGCAACAGAGGTAGTACGATGTCCTAGGAACTAAGTTAACAATTAATCATTTAATTTCATCTATCGCTAGATCTAGTTTCTCAAGTCCTTTTTTTAATTCTTCTGTCTCTCCCCCAAAACCGATACGGAAATAAGAATCCATGTTAAAGCAATAACCGGGGACTGTGAATGTTTTATATTTTTCTACTAAGAGGCGACAAAGTTCCTTTGATGATTTTTTATATCGGGGAAAGCAAGTAACTCCCCCTTCAGGAAGAATCATTTCTAAATTGTTTTGATTTTTTATCCAATTCTCGACTATTTCATAATTCATCTTGACACGGTTTATTATATCAGCTAAGTGTTCATCTTTCTTGCTTAGAAGTTGAAGTGCAATGGCTTCATTCAAGGCGGAGTTGCAGATTGTCGTTTGTTCTCGAACTTTTGCGATGCCCTCGATAATTGCTGGCTCAAGAGTAGCACTCCATCCGACGCGTATTCCTGGTACACCATATACTTTTGACATTGTAGAGACACTGATCACATTGGAACTTAAACTGGCTGCAGGTGGTAGTGGGTCACTAAACGTTAAATCTCTATATGTTTCATCCATTAATAAATAAATATTTCGATCTTCAACCATGTCTATTATCTGTTTTAACTCTTCTTCGGTTATCACAGATCCTGTAGGATTATTAGGGTGTGTTAAACAAATGAGTTTTGTATTCGGTTTGATCATCATTTCAAGCGTCTCAAGATTTGGGTTGAACTGTTCTTCAAACTTTAAGTAAAATAAATCCATTGAACGCTCCAGGGATTTGGGGATATACCAAAATGAGGGATAATTTGGACATTCTATGATAACGTGGTCCTCTTTGCTTGTTAATGACGCCATGATTGAAAAGATTGATTCTGCGGCACCAGTTGTAACTGCGACATTTTCCCAATTTAGATTCTCATAAAATTGAGCAATCATATTTCTCAACTCAGGATTTCCTAAATGTTGAGTATAACGCAATTCAACATCATCTAAGTTTAAATTCAATTGCCCAAGCTTGAAGAATTTGACCCCACTTTCACCAATATCATAATCAACTTCAAATTGGTATTTATCAAACCATTCTTCAAGAAGTATGCGTTTGAAAGTCATGACTATCACATTTCGTTAAAATTCCTTTGTGATTAGAGAAATTAAACAGTTATTTGTTTTTTAAACTGTATGTATAGAGACTCTCAAGAATTCTTTCTAAATATATTTCAAATTGCGTAATTTCTTCAGAGGGAAATCTATTGTAGAATAGTTCGCTCATTTCAATGGAAACATTATATTAATTTTAAAAGCAGGTTTAATGTTTACGTTTCTGAAAAATTACTACAAATATAAAAAAAAATAAGAAGGGATGTGATATCAACCGAAACTATTTCCATTCCATCTCGATTATTTTATAGGAATCAGTTACTCCCATCAATACTTCAATTTGAGTACGAAAACCGTCTATCTCATTGATTAATGGCATCATGTATTTCATTATAGCCTGTAGTGCTTCGTCGCCTTTTCCTCTCTCAGTCATTATTAAGTGATATGACTTATTGCCCTCTTTTCCACCGGTTGTATTGAAAACCTGCCATTTTCTTATGTGAGGTATCTCTCTAGGCTGTTCCAAGTATATTTTTCCAGCATCAATCATCTTATTTGGGGGGATCCATACAGTTAACATGAAAATCATTCTTCTTTCACCTCTCTTGTTAATTTCTATTCAATTATTTCAAAAATAATAAATTTTGAAATAATGAATAGGCTACACGTCTTGTATTTAAAAATCTTCCATTCTTGATATTTAAGAAACCATTGAGGATGCTCAGCTAGAAAAGGGTTGTGAACTGTTGTCAGATTTATAGACAAATATGGACAGTTATAGACAAAGAGGAACAGAAGGATTTAAGGGAATAAGGGAAACAGAGGCAGCGCAACGAAAGGAGAAGGGGATAGAGCTTACATCATGGGATTAGCAGAGCATTGAACTTACCTCATGAGATTATGGTGAAACCGATGGACTTATTAACCTCTTGGTATTGAAATAACACGAAGTAAGGTAGTTTGATTTAGATCACGGGGTCTATAGGTTTATAAGACAAAAAACTCATAATCAACCCGTAAAATCAAGTGATGAGTTAATTGATGAGTTAATTCATTAAAGAGGTGTTCAATGATTTTGATCATTTTGGGAAATTTCCTTCATCCAACGTTCCTTTGGGATGATTTTTTCGTTGTCCTGGTTTTATAAAGTTTCACATTGTCGATGTATTTCGTTAAAGCTACGGGGACCCGTATAGGACGTAAGCTGCCCAATAGTTCGGATGATTGAGCGGTGTGTCCTCCAGGGTGTATTTTTCTTCGATGAATGATTGAATGTGGTCAAGATATTTGCCGAGTTCATTTGAGACTTCGAGACGCCGTTTCCGGTCCTTCAC
>CAZALJ010000102.1:0-6558 GCA_964485715.1 uncultured archaeon | reverse complement strand
TCCCCCAGAGTGTAATCGTGTTGTCACAAGCTCTAAGGATGACATATTATAATGAGGATGGGGCTCTGTTGGGATCCCACGGCCATTATCTTGGACAATAATTGATTCAAACCCATGTTCTGTCTGTCCTAAGATAACATCGATCTTATCACAGAATCCCGCCATCGTTTCGTCGATCGAATTATCCACAATTTCCCATACTAAATGATGAAGCCCATTCTCATCAGTACTTCCAATGTACATCGCTGGGCGACGACGAACCGCTTCAAGCCCTTCTAAGACCTGTATACTACTTGCATCATATTCTCCAGACAAAATTTAACACCGAAAGACCTTATTCTAGAAAAAATTGTTAGAATGTTATTATACGATAATTGTAAAGTAAAGAAATTCAACTTTATTATGTAAAAATTTCGACAAAATGACTTTTAAGTTTTTTCTAAAGAAATTACTTCTTTCAGACACAATTTACTCAATTTAAGACTTTTTATTTGCACATAAAAGATTAGGAACCTTTCTAATTTCATATTCCGCCCGCAAATCAGCTTTAAAAGACTAAAAATCACTAAAAATCATTTAATTTCCTGTTAATAACCTCAAACATAGGTATTCATGCAAATTTGCTTGGATAAGAGCCTCACAGATTTTTTTGATATTGTAATCAAGACGGATGATTTCAGCGTGTATTTTTGACTTGCTAATATCCACTATTGCATAACTAGCCTTTGGGATCCCATCACGGGGTTGTCCTACGCTTCCAGGATTTAAAACAAGTTTTTTTCGATACCTATAAATGAATGGTTGGTGTGTGTGCCCTATCACAACCAGCTCCCACTTTTTTAGCCATTTATTGAGCCTAACTTTTTGCTCAGGAAGAGGCTCACCAAGCCATAAAGGATAAAGAAAATACTCCCATTTTTCTTCAGGTGTCCCATGCGTAAGTAGAACTTTTCTTTCCTCTATCCTAATTTCTTTATTAATCGGTAAGGACTCAATAAAGTGAAAGTGAGTTGTTGCATCTGACTCTAATAGTCGCTTTCGCGTCCAAGTTAATGCATCTCTCGCAATTTCATTGAACCAAGCTTTTTGCTTTTCGAAATTCTTGTCAGTGACAACCTCATCATGGTTCCCCTTGATAACATGTTTACATCGTTTTCTAATAAGGTCAATACATTCTAGAGGATGAGGATAATAACCCACGACGTCTCCAGTACAACAGATGAATTCAATATCATTACGGCTATCTATATCTTGCAAAACTGTAGAAAGTGCCTCTAAATTTCCGTGCATATCCGAAATGAAAGCCACTTTCACATTTCCAGACTCCCATTTCTAGTTTCGATAATTTAACTGGATTGTTGTCTTAATGAGTCTGTTAATTCCTTATTTTGAGACTCAAGTGTTCTAATTCTGTCGTCTTTAGCTTTCAATTGATCTTTAAGCTTATTAATATCGTCTTTAGAAAGATCTAGCTCACGTTGCAGAGAAATAATTTTGTTTTCGTTAGAATCTAATCTCTTCTCAAATTCAGTTCGTTGTTCAGCAAGATTGTTCTCAAGTGTGGAGATTTTATTCTTAAGATCAGTATTAACTCTGTTAAATTCTTCAGTTCGCTCTTCTAGATCCTTTTTCTCCTTCAGCAACTGGCTAATTTTAGCTGGAACCTCTTTTGCGATATTTACGGCTTGCGAGATATTTTGTTGGATTTCTATTAATTGTTCATTAACCTCATTAAAAGAATTTGTCATATGCAAACACCTTGTCTATGAGGAGCTCTCAATCTATTTAAAGCATTTGTCTTTTTCATATCCATTATTTTTCCTCCCAACTAACGATATAACTATGAAAGCTACAGTACCGTCATCTATGTCCTAATTATAATAATAATGACTATTACTTAACCAACTCTATAGGAAAGAAGCAACTTTTCACTCCTTTTCGGTATGTATTTGTTTTCTTATAAAGGCCAAAGGAATTTAAACTCATAACAGGGCTAAGTTTAAACTCGAGCTACACATCGAAATGTCTGTTCTTCATGTAATTATTTGATTAAAGAGCGTAGTTGAAATGAAACTTATTTCATTTAAGGCACCCAACACATATTTGGAAGGGCTAGACGAGTTAGTTCGAGCAGGTGTCTATAGTTCGCGATCTGAAGCTATTCGAATGGCTATTCGGGACTTGCTCAAACGAGAATTAAACTGGAAAGCTGGTAATGAGCCAGCATCTCTGGTGGAAGTCGACTGAAATTCATTTAATCAGTCGTATCCTCTATTAAGGATTGTTTCAAAACAGGTTCTAGAGTTATTAACAATAATTTTTAATAGATAAGGTTACGATACGTATTCCTAGAGATGTGAAGAATTTCATGTTGGCTATTAGCTAGAAAAATATGGTCAATTCGATCAGCAATATAGAAGATAAAATTTGGTGGCAATACTTGAATCAACTATCTGAATCATTGGAGGATAAAAAAGGTAACAAAAAAAAGAAGAAGAAAAAGGGGAAATCTCGGACTTTCAGAGATAATATGCGCCAATTGAAATTTAATTTAACGACCATCAGAGCTAATGTTAAGTTTGTTTTTCGAGCTGTTATCCGAGAGATCAAATATTTTATCCCCCTACAAGATCTATTCCTTCTTTTTCTCTGGATCGGACTTATAATAGGCTTCTTTCTTGTAATTGTCATTTGGGGTGTTCCTCTTGCCCTTTTCTTCCTTCCAGGAGATCCCTTCAATGTTTGGCTAGGATCCGTCTGGGGAGGACCTGTCGCAGAAGGAGAAAATCCTGGTTTACATATTAGTTTGATGAAGGGCATCTTTAATGAAACAACAGTACGGTATGGAGCAGGAATCATCGGCACTGTGGCATATATCATCAAGGTAATGATTAAATCGCCAATTTCAAAATATCGAGATAAAGTAAACACAAAGAAGGATGTTACCTATGTCTTTGGAACTTCGAGGGCAGCTGAGGAATTCTTATTTGAGATGGTTTTTCAGTATGGTTATGAGGAAAGAGTGTCATTGATTGCTGATGCTGATCTCCTATGGATACGTAAACTTAAATCCTTTATTGACATATACGTCGTCGAGAATCAGGTGGAATTTGAGAAACCAAGTCTTTATGAGATTCTTGGCTTTAAAAACGCGAGTCGTATTATGATCCTTACTGAAAGTATAGAACTGAACCAGAACATTTTAACAAATATTAGGCAAGTTCGGCCTGATGTTGATATTATTCTTCTTTCTCAATATGCTCCAGCTTTCGTGTTCAGTGATCTCGTCCAAGATGAAAATCTAGCTATCATCGAGGATCTAGATGCCACTATTCAGGGTTTAGTTCACTCGCTTAGTATGGATTTTGACTTTCCACCAACAGTGGAAATCGACATTCCACGAACATATATTGGTTCCACAGGAGCAGCTATGAGTTCAGACCTCATAAGCCAGAAAGTTTTACTCATTCGCCGAGGTAAGGAACTATTGCCACCAGAAGAAAGACTAAAACTCGGGGATCGTGTGATCATTTATTTCTTTTCTAATTATTACATGAAACTAACAAACAGAGTTGTCACTGAATTGCCATTACGACCTAAAAAACCTAGCAAGAAGAAAAAAAAGAAAGAGCAAAAAGAAGAAAAGAAAGAAATTAAAAAGCCAGAAACTCCTGATGAACAAATTGTGATACCAACAATCGAAATACCTGTGGTCAGGGACACCATGGTTTCTGATTCATCAGATTTTGATGAAGAGGTGAATTAAATGGGATTCTTTAGAAGAAGACGAGTTCGTAAGTTCGCAGAAAAAGCTATAGAGCGACAAAACACTATTTTTGTGTTTGGGAGCAACATCTTTGCTGAAGCATTCATTGATCGATTAATCCAGATCGGTGCGCATAGTAAAGTCGCTTTAATTTCTGATAAAAAATTAAACTGGATTGAGGAAGTAAAAGAAGAAGTAAATATCCTTTATGAAGAACAAAAAGAGGAGTATGCTAAGAGGAATCTCTATGAAACAATAGGGTTTCAAAACGCGGAAAAAGTCATTATACTTCATGAAGATCCGCTTATAATTCAGAATATCATGTCTTTTGTGTCAAATGATGAGTTAAAGGTCATTTTATTAGCACAATTTGCTCCTCCGTTTGTTCAATATCTGGCTGGGCAAAAACAAGGGCAAATAATTATTGTTGATAATTTAAAGCAAATTGTCAACGAATTATATCAACAGATGAGTCTTCCATTGGTCAAGCCACCAGTTATTTCTATTCCAGTTCCTAAAAGTAGAATATCCAAACCTGTTGACGATATTCACATTCCAAATGTTCGTATCCTCAATATTTTGAGAGAAGATTCAAAGGAAAGAATCTTTCCATTAGATCAACCCACTCAAGAAGACGATCGTCTGCTAATATATTTAGAGGATCCAGAGAAATCCTTGAAAAGCATTGTTGATTTTCTTGATCAATTTCATAAATTTTCGTAATATATCCTAGGTTTACTTTGGCTGAACTCGCACAACCTCATAACATAGAAGTCTTTCATCCCCTATCTCTCTTTCTGCAATGACCTGAAATTCAAAAATTCTTTGAAAGTTTGTTTTAAATAGTTCATTTTCATTAAAAATAGACGAAAGAAAAAATGCTTTTCCGAAGGAGAACTTTACTAAATTTTCTAGAAACTCATGAATTACTGCAATACCATTAGGTCCACCGGCCCACGTTTTTTCTAATAATCCTTTCTCTAATTCTTCCTGACTTGTTCTTACATATGGTGGGTTAAAAAATACTATAGCAGGATGGAACTTCAAGGGGTTAAATCCTCGAAGAAGATCCATACATACAACATCATGTTGGTTTGGTTGAAGCCAGTTAGACATGTTCTTGCGACATAATATGGTAGATCGGGGAGAAATATCTACTCTAACAAAATGAATCCGAGGAAACTTCTGGGCTAAAACAATGGAAATGAACCCACTACCTACTCCTACCTCACACACTGTTGGGGAACCAGATTTGGCCAATAATCTCTGACAAAACTGAGCTTCCAGGATATCTGTGAGAAACCAGGTGTCTTCATGAGGGGAGTAGACTTCTGCGCACTCAGAGAGTTTCAGATGGGAAAAATAAACCATCGATTAAATCATTCCCATATATCTTTAAGCAACAGATCAATTGAAGGCAATTGCTCTCCCGATCTCTAACAGGATCTCCTCCAAAGATTCTTTTACACGTGTTGAATAAAAACCGCTTGAATATCGCAATAAGTTCATGAAGAAATCATTTGTATTTTGAAGTGAATACCAACTTAAAAATAGAAAAACTTTGCGTAAAGTCCATTCCTTTTTCTTCCAAACCCTCTTAAGTTTCTTATAGTCACACCCAAAGTCCGGTATTACCGCTGTAATATGGAAAAGCCTTGCTTTTTTATCTCGTTCATCTGATTCAACAGCAATTCTTGACCCTAATAGACTTCTTAAAGAATTCATAGCATCAACATTATGAAGAATCCCCATTTCCATTGTTGGTATTGGTATTTTGTCTCTTTCTATGAAAAATATGTCAGGGTCTGTTTTAAGGTGATCCTTTCCAATAATTTTTCCTGTTTCTTTAAATAAGCGAGCAATCGCATCTTTTGAATGACTTTCCAAGACTTCAGCATAACTTTTGTAAATATCTTGGGTAGGCCTAGTTTTCAGGGCCTCTGTAGCCTCTTTTAAGAGGGGGTATGATTTTTTGTAAACTAATGAATTGGAGATTTCAGATTTAAGATCTGATGGTAACGATCGATTCTTAGAGCTAAAATAATATATTCCTAGGTTTTGTTGCGAGAAAAATTGTTCTCTAGTAATAATTTGATTTATAGATGATTGTATTTTATTAAGTTGGGGGAAAGGATCTCGTAAAATCGTTTTGTCGCCCCTTGCAACTGCTTTCCTATCAATGTGTAGGAATGAACATGCTTGATTATATTGTTTGGATAATTCTTTTTGAAGACCTTTGAGACTTTTTTCAACTGTTGAGGGAAGTCCACTATACTTTTTCTTAATCGATTCTCGAGTTTTATGGCTAAATTTTTTGAAATTCTCTTGAGCTTTATTCAGAAAGCCACGATTTGTCTGAACCGATTTGAATTTCTTCTCAGCGAGTGAGCCATCAATGAATTGTTGAGCTGCTTCCTTTGCTTTATTTAAATCTGGTTCCATATTCTTAATTATCTTTTTGTATTCATCTTGAGCTTGTTGTAGGATTAGATCAATGTTTTTTTCAGGTTTAGTTGTAAATGAAAGCATCTTGGCTTCTTTAAAATCTAAAGAATATCCTTTGGAAATATCAAGAGGATTACGAGATAAAAATTTCTCAATATCCTTTATTCTTTTTTCAAAGGCCTTTTGAAACTCATCTAATCGACGGTCTACTAGTTGATGTTCTTTCTGGAGGTAAGCAGTGTTAGCTTCTATTAATTTCGCGATTATTGTTTGTACTTCCAATGTAGCGACGTCTATATCTTTACCAAATGTCTCTGGATAGACCAGATTAAAATCTAGACGCGACC
>CAZALJ010000101.1:0-6602 GCA_964485715.1 uncultured archaeon | reverse complement strand
AAACAGGGGTAACACAGTACAGCTACATACTGCTAGAAGGAATCCAGCAGCTGTTGCCACAGAATATGCAATCTTGGGGTCAGCATCATTTCCCATATAGCGTATGATTGTATCTTTTGGGATAAAGTAAGCCATTGCTCCTGCAATGAAAAACGCAGGAATAAGGCATAATAACACATGAAGAGAAAGATAATCCAAAAGTGTCAAGAAAGCACTTTTTAAAGCTCCTTGAAGAATTTTAACAAGACTTGTCATCTCTGTGCCTTCATTCTGAAAATATTTTCTCGTATTATACTGAAGAATTTTAATTTCAAAAACATATCGATATATCGAAATCTTTAAATATGACTTCACATAGACTTTTTAAAAAAAGGGAAGAGGTAAGAATTTTCACAGAAACAATTGGAGATTTAATAACCCATGGGAAATTCCGAACTGCAAAGGAAACTCGCTGAACTTCGCGATATGAAGCTGGTTAAATGGGAATCTGTTCCATCAAGGATCGATGAATTAAAACAGATAAAAGAGATTGTTGCTTCTTCAAAGAAAGAAAATAAGTTTAAGAATGGTAGAAAATTAGTGAAAGCGTTGAATCACCCCACTAGACTTGATATATTAATTTCAATTGATAATGGAGCTTCCTGTCCGTGTGAGCTCGAATTTATAACAGGACTTGCGCAAGCAACAGTTTCTCATCACTTAACTATCTTGGAGGATGCTGGATTAATATCTCGAGATCGGTATAAAAAATGGACAATCTTAAAATCAGAAAGACATACTATTCTTGAAACACTATTTGGTTTATAATTTCTCTATCAAGTCTTGCTGATGAGCATCATTAGAAACAGACGTTGGGGTAGTGTTGACCTAAAAAAACAATTAAGACTGTATGTTTATGACTTCTGACATAATTTTACGTTATTTTAAATCGAAAGATGCACAACAATGTAGCACACTCATGCAAGATCATTTTTGTATCCATGCAACTAATCTCCCTATCGAAGTGAGAACACGGATTGCAGATGGTCGGACAACAGAATACATTCGTAAAATAGCCACTAACCGAACTATCGTTGTTGCTCTCATCGTTGACAAAATTGTTGGTATGGGAGCTTTGAAAGAGAATGAAATTAGACATATGTATGTTCAGTTAGAGTATCAGGAGAAAGGAATCGGATCTAAGATTATAAGTTTTCTTGAAAAAGAAGCTTATTACAAAGGATTTTTTTCCATTATTGTAAACTCTGTCAGTCACTCGGAAGAATTTTATATAAAAAATGGTTTTCAATCACTTATTAAGACCCAAATTGTGAGACATGGTTCTATTCTAGAAGCGATTCTTTTGGAGAAGTTTTTGGAATAACTTTGCTTGCTTCACGATAAGAGCAATTCATAATAAAGTATCAGATATTATACGCCCATCATCCATGCGCACAAGTCTCATACCTGATTTGAGCATTTCTTCATCATGAGTTACACATATTATTGTTTTATTGTGTTGTTGATTAAGTTCATAGATTAGTGACATTATTTCGTGACCTGTGACTGAATCCATATCTCCCGTTGGTTCATCTGCTAATATAATCATGGGGTCATTCGCCAAGGCTCGTGCAATTCCCACACGTTGTTTTTCTCCTCCTGATAGTTCATGAGGATGATGTTGTAACCGATGCCCCATATTTACTAGATCAAGTAATTCTTTGGCTCTTTTTTCACGCTGTGGGCGTTTAACATTTGCGATTAACATTGGAAGTTCAACGTTTTCCTGAGCGGTCAGTATGGGGTGTAGATTGAAAAACTGGAAGATAAAACCTATCTGGTGACGCCTAATTTCACACAATTGTCGATCATTTAAAGCCTGTAGGTCTTCTCCTAAAATCTTGACATTTCCAGCCGATGGCGCTTCTAATCCTGCAATGGTATTTAATAAGGTGCTTTTACCACTCCCACTTGGTCCCATGACCATTATATATTCTTTAGGGTGAACTTCGATATTTATATCACTAAGAGCATCAATCGTATGCGTTCCAAGTCTGTAACGCTGTTTTACTCCTTCTAGTTCAATAATAGACTCATTTAAAGCTGTTTTACTCATTTTATTGATCACCTCAGGCTGGAACGATTGTTATACGGCCGTTTATCAATTCCAACCTCACATGCTTTTTGACTTCCGCTTTTCTTCGCAAATCCTCTGGAATACGAAGGTTTCCATGGTCATCTATATAGAAAATTTCTTCTCGCTCTGAAACTGATTTCTTTGGATCAACTGCGCGATGCATACCAATAATTTTTCCATCAAGGATATTCATGGCTTGTTTAGTCATATTAGCAAATCGATGGTCATGTGTTACAACTACAAAGGTTGTGCCTAGTTCTTCGTTTATTTCTTGAAAATAATCAATAATTTTGAATGTTGTCACGCTATCAAGTTCACCTGTAGGTTCGTCTGCAAGGATAATGTTTGGATCATTTGCCAGGGCAACAGCTATCCCCACTCGTTGGGCTTCTCCTCCTGACAACTGGTGAGGTTTATGATGAGCTCTTTTTTCGAGCCCTACTCTTTCTAACAATTCCAATGTTCTTTGTTTTTGCTTTTGAAGTCCCCACCGACTTGTTAGCTTCATTGGAAAAATAATATTCTGAAAAGCGGTAATATTCCATATTAGATTTCTCTGTGGGAATTGATAAAGAAAACCTACTTCTTGACGGCGATATTGATTAAGTTCTTTAGGCCTCATTTTGTTAACCACTTTACCATCAACAAGAATCAAACCTGAAGATGGTTTATCATTTCCACCGATTAGATTGATGAGAGTGCTCTTTCCTGCCCCACCAGGTCCTATGATCGCGATTAAGTCCCCTTTGTCACACGAAAGTTCGATACCTCTTAAGGCTGGTACTTGAATTTTGGTAATTGGGTCAGTATAAAGTTTGAAAACATCCTGACATTCTAGAAACATTCATTCCACCTTCAATACACGACTTATGTCTTTTCTACTGGCTTTATAGGCAAAAATGAGATTACCCACTACATTAACCAATACAATAAAGGCTAAAAATCTGAAAATGAAGTCAAAGGGATATGCCACAACAATTGGTGGTACAGTCCTACCCATTTGAGTAATAAGAAGGAAAAATGTTGTATTAACTAATCCTGTGATCAACCCAATTACTATCCCGAAGAAGAGAATTGATAATCCTTCAAAAATGAATGAGATTCCTGTTTGTGTTCGGGTCATGCCTAATGCTCTTTCTACACCTATTTCTTTTCCCCGTTCTATATATGTGAAAAGAGAAAACATTAACACTCCTACAATTGAAACAGCGATGCAAACTAGGAGCGCAGAATTAAGAACAGAGATCCCGAAGTATCGATCTATACTTTCTTGATATTCTTGATAGTCAAGAAGACCTGTACTCATTGGCTGTCCCACATACTCTCCTACAATATTTGTAACCTGTTCAACATTACAATTGGGTTCGAGATCAATTAGAAATCTTGTGTCAGAAATTGATAGATATTCATATTTGATCAATGAAAAAAACATCTCGAGGCTTCCTATTGCAAAAATGTAATTATCGGGAGCCCCTGGAAATTCATATTGTTGTGGCCAATGGCTGAAAGAACCAACGATCGTGTAGTTGTAAAGAGCTTCTCCTCCACTCGCGAATAGGGTTTTATTATAAAAATGGAAAATAAATTGATCATTTATCTTTAAATTCGGCTGAACATCAAAATTTCCCCTATAAAGAAGAATTGATTGATTATCTGCTAACTTTGTCATTAAGGTGGAAAGTGGAGAGCTGAGCCCGAATAGACTTTCATCGAAATAAGCTACTTCTGAATAAGTTGTAGGATCTAAAAATAGGAATGAATAATAATGGAGTCCATGTGCACTAGGAGTATGACCAATTAGAGTTTGAGAGATACTGGTTATTCCTGATACATTGTTTAGTAAGAAATCAATAGTATTTTCGTTCAGATAATCAATATTGATACTCATATCAGCACCAGTGTCATAAAGACATTTAGCCCTTTTTGTTTCGTCAATGGAGAATGCTAATGATGCGGATATTATTGTATACGATATAGCTAAAGTGATTAGGATGACCACTCGAGTAGCTGTCTGTTTATGCCGTACTACATTTCTTAAAGAAAATGAGAAGAGTTTACCTCTTATTTTCCATGAGATTTGAGCTAACTGGTTGATCAAAAAAGGAAATAGCCTAGAAATCAATAGAATGGATCCAAAGAACAGAAAGAATGGTGCAGGTACACCTAAAAAGAGGAATACTATAAATACAAGGGAGCTATTTTCTCCACTTGTTATGGCACCACTCAATGAGACAATAACATAGTAACCAATTAAGCCTAGGATTGTAAAGATTATATCAAAAAAATAACGTTTCCAAATGGGTGAACGTTTTTCTATTGGATTTATAGATTCTAGTATAGTCATACGACCATAATAGATGATTGTGGACAAATTTAAGAAAAAGGTGATTACTACTGCAATAGGGATTAAAATCAAAATTAGTGTTGGTGAAATAATTACTTGCATTCCTGTACCTGTAAAGTCAAGAAAGTTTATTGATCTTAAGACGAAAGTTGTTAGTATAAAACCTAGGATCAATCCCCCAATAGTGGCTAATGTAATCGAAATTACCGTTTCCCCTAGTAGAAGTAGGAGGATTTGTTGCCACGACCCCCCTCTGGTTTTAATAATACCAATAGTTTCTTTTTTCTGTCTTTTGACCAATGTAAACGAATAGCTAACCAAATAGAGTGCAACTGCAATAACAGGAAGATCAATTAATAGTAGTAGGAGTTGTAGTAACTGCATCCTTTCTACAAGTTTTTCAAGATTGTCCAGAAGAGCATAGGCATTAGAATTCCCTAAGATATCTGCATAATTATTCTCCTCTGCAAAAGTATTGTCAGAAAGTTCCCCAAGAAGCGCATTTAATTTACTTATTTCACCAATGCAGTTAAAAACATCAAATTGCGAATGATCAAGATGTATTTTTCCAAATATTTTTGTAATACTTATAAAATCAGAATTTCCTCTTACTTGTTCAATTATATTTATCACATAGTTGGGATATGTTAGGATGATGCAATTTGAGACAGCTTCTCCCCAATCTTCGTTTATTACACTAAACCAAAAAGGATCCTC
This sequence comes from uncultured archaeon, assembly GCA_964485715.1. Lineage (GTDB taxonomy): Archaea > Asgardarchaeota > Heimdallarchaeia > Hodarchaeales > Hodarchaeaceae > Hodarchaeum. The sequence continues at coordinate 1,425 of CAZALJ010000101.1, read as the reverse complement.
TTTCTTGGAGAGATATTCTTGAACCAATGATTCAACTTCTTGATATTCAACTATTCCTACAATCGTTACATTGGTAGGTTGAGTACTGAAAGTCCCACGACGAGAATCAATTGTTACTTGATGACCAACCTCAAATTCCAGCACACTCCCTTTTGAAATCATAATTACTTCAAATGAATTTTCCGGTAATCGTCCTCCAGGATTTAAATAGGGCTCGAATTTTGTGAATAATTCTTCTTCCATTGCTTTTAGACGAGTGAGGTAATAATCATTACTGTTATTCTCTTCTTCATATAATATAACTAACTCTATCTCTGTAAACCAATATTGCTTTTCAAAATAATTATTATAGCCAGCATTTCCAAACGAAGTAGTTATCAATTGTTTATAATAAGCATAATCCTTAACCCAGACAGTTTCGCCATACTCAGGATGTGGGTAAAGTTCGATCTGAATATCCCCTTCTACTTCATTCCATTCAGAAAAGAGCAATTCCTGTGCGAATTTATTCCGATATGAGTCAATTAGCATAACGCTTGTTGATATGATCGTTAAAGCAATCACGAGTCCCATTAAAGTTGCTAGTAGAGATTTGTAATTGTTCATGATAAAACGATAAGTAACATTGCCGAAGTCATAGATTTTCTTCAATGGTTCAGACATACTCTATCATCTTAACGCATTTATATAATGCAGATATACTGTATTTAATATTTAGGGGGAATAATTTGAAAATTGCAGGAGAAAACGACTAGGACATAATCCCTGAAGGTTTCTGAAAGTTTTTGATCCAAAAAGTTGAAATGTCACATAATTTTTAATTTTTCTTTAAGTGCAAGATATCTTATTTCTTGATAAAATACTATAACAACAAGCTTAACTCCTAATGTCAAAAGTGGGATGGTAACATTAGAAGCGATTTTGTGTGATTTAAAGGTCATTTCTTTATATTCAGGATATAATTCATTTATCACTGAATCCTGCTGCCGGTTCCATTCCTTGTGTGTTTTTTTCCTTTTGAACAACATCTAAGGGATTTACTAACAATAATAGGATTATACTTCCAATTACCCCTAGAATTCCAGCTAAGGCAAATGTCACACCAACTCCTAAGTACAAAACTCCGCTAAAGTTGAATTCGAGACCTAAAAAAGCATCATAAAGAGCACCACCAATAATGGGTCCCAACACGGATCCGAGATTGAAGAGTGCCTGCACAATCCCGAATTCTTTTCCTCGAACTGCTTCAGGAATTAATTCGCTTTGCATTGCTCTAAATGCTGGCTGATAAATTGCCCAAAGGAATCGTTGGAAGGCGAAAGCTATAATAACAGCAAATAGTCCCCATTTTATCCCCAAGAAAAGATAAACTCCTCCTCTAAGCAAACCAGATGTCCAAATAACATGTTTTCGGGGCACTTTGTC
>CAZALJ010000100.1:5762-6626 GCA_964485715.1 uncultured archaeon | reverse complement strand
ACACAATCATAATGAATGTGAAGCCCTCTAGCAGATACCCATATTTAAAGGAAGGAATTTTTTGTGCAAACTAGAAATAAAGCCTTGATATTTTCAAATGCAAGCGAAATTGTAACACTTAGATCCAAAGATGCCAAACTCCACTTACGAATGAGTGATCAAGATTTAATTCCAATTAATAATGGATCTCTTATTGTCCAAAATGGAAAAATTACTGATATTCTTGATTATCCTGTTTCCCACTCTAATAGTCCCATATCAGAACCGTTTACTTTGTTGGATATGACTGATAAAACGATAATTCCAGGTTTAGTTGATTCTCATACACATCTTTCCTTTGCAGGAGACCGTGAAGATGAATTAGAAATGAAATTGCAAGGGAAATCCTATCTTGAAATCTTAAAACAAGGAGGTGGGATTATAAGAACGGTTAAAGCAACACGAAAAGCTAATCTGAAAGAGTTAATTGAGAGAGGCATAGAAAATGCTGATATTATGCTTAAACACGGAACTACAACCATTGAAGCAAAAAGTGGTTACGGCCTTGATATTGAAAGTGAGATTAAACAACTAAGATCTTTTAACGAATTAAACCAAGTATGTTGTAGCTCAATTATTCCCACCTACTTAGGTGCCCATGCTATACCTCCTGAATATTCTGGTCAAAGAGAAAAGTACATTAATTTGATGATTCAAGAAGCTATTCCTGAAATTTTAAAAGGCAATTTAGCTAAATTTATTGACGTTTTCTGTGAAAAAGGGGTTTTCTCAATCGATGAAAGCCGTAGAATTTTGTTAGCTGGAAAAAAAGGTGGCTTGTGCCCGAAAATACATGCGGACGAAATTGTAAGAACGGGAGGGGCC
>CAZALJ010000100.1:0-5752 GCA_964485715.1 uncultured archaeon | reverse complement strand
GGCTGACCATTTATTGAAAACTGATGATGATGGATTCAGAGCTCTCGCGGATACTGGAGTCATTCCAGTATTATTACCTGGAACACCTTTTTCCCTTTTGAAAAATGAGTATCCATTAGCTCGTCGAATGATTGATGAATTTGATCTACCAGTAGCTTTAGCGACTGATTTGAATCCCAATTGTTTTTGTCACTCAATGCTTCAAATTATCACATTAGCTTGTTTCAACATGCAAATGACGCCAAAAGAAGCATTACTTGCTGCAACTAGAAATTCTGCTGCAGCCATTGGACTCCAAGAAAGTATTGGAAGCATAGAGGTGGGGAAACAGGCTGATCTAGTGGTACTTAACGCGCTCAATTACAAATACATTCCATATAAGTTTGGATCAGCCAGTTTGATAGATATGGTCATAAAAAAAGGTGAGGTGGTTGCAGCAAGAACTCCTGGGCTTGTTGGAATGAATAACTGATCATAGTCGTCTGTTTCGGATTAGTTCGACGCAGCGATTAATGTCAGGGGATAATTCGCGATCCTCAGACAGCATAGGAATTTTGTTTCGAATTGTTTGGTAAGCTCTTAAGGTTGTAGGAGAGATTTGATCTTGAATTCCAGTCAAATCTATGGCCTGTGACGCGCACAGTAGTTCAATGGCGAGAATATAGTGCACATGTTCAATAATTTTCCGAGTATGAAGTGCTGCGATAGACCCCATACTCACATGATCTTCATGATTAGCAGACACTGGAATTGAATCAATTGAAGATGGAAATGCTAACTGCTTATTTTCGGATACTAAGGAGGCAGCGGTATATTGGGCTATCATAAAACCAGAATTTACTCCACTATTAGGAGTGAGAAATGCGGGTAATCCACTGAGAGTAGGATTTACCAATTGCTCTATTCTACGTTCCGAAATACTTCCGAGCTCTGCAACTGCAATACCTAAGAAGTCCATGACTAAAGCTATAGGCTGTCCATGAAAGTTTCCACCACTAAGGATTTGATCTGAAGAAAAAATGAGAGGATTATCAGTTGAGGAGTTCATTTCAGTCGTAACAATTTTTTGTACAAATCTAATTGTATCTAGAGTAGTTCCGTGAACTACTGGTGCACAACGTAAGGAATAACTGTTTTGGTAAGCAATATCTCGGCGTATTCGATTACTTCCTTTTAGATATTCACGAATTGACTGAGCTGCTTCTATTTGTCCCTCATGTGGACGAGCTTGATGAATTAAGGGGTTTAACGCGTCAATATTAGCTTGATGCACTTCCATGCTAATGCTAGTTGCAAGATTAGCAATTTTGACTAGATATTCCGCATCTACCACCGCTATTGCTGCCACTGAGGTCATAGCTTGAGTTCCATTAAGAAGAGCGAGCCCTTCTTTAGCAATCAGATTTGCAGGTGATATTTTAGCTGTTTCTAAAGCTTGGAGTCCTGGCATCTTTTTTTTTCCACAATATGCAAAACCCTTTCCAATTAATACCAATGCTAGATGCGCTAAAGGAGCTAGATCCCCACTTGCACCCAAACTTCCCTGTGAAGGAACAACAGGTGTTATATTTTTATTCAGGAAACCCAATAGAAGAGAAACTACCTTAAGACGGATACCAGAGTGTCCTCGTGCAAATTTATTAATTTGAAGTACCATCATACCTCTCACAACTTCGTGAGAGAATTCTGGACCTACTCCAGCAGCATGACTGAGTACTAAGTTATATTGGAGCTTTTTGGTGTTTTGAGGTGAGATAGTAGTAGTTTGTAGATATCCAAATCCAGTAGTGACACCATATACCCTACGTTTTTCTTTCAATACATCTTGTACAATTTTAGCAGCACGATTAATTCTTACTATTGCTTCATTAGAAAGATTGACTTTTTTATAATCACGAGCGATAGCAACCATGTCCAAGATAGATAGATTATTCCCATCTAACTCTATTGTTGTTTTATTCATCATTATCACTTAGCATAAATATGGAATAGATGTTGGAACTTTGTCTTCCGTTTTATAAGCTCATTTTTCTTTTTGTAACGAGAGGATTTTATTAAGGATGTATTCTACTGCTAAAAAATACCTCTAGATTAACTCATTGGTTTTTTAATAACTAGAGTAAGTCGATGGATATTGTTTCCATGGGTGGAAATAACTCCACCTTAGTACGTTCTCTCACCAATTGTATAATTTCCAGATATAACTGTTTATAATTCATTTCTCTCTGGTCAGTTTTTCCAGGTACTATAATCTCATTAGTATTAGCAATTTGGAGTGCTTTATTATAACCTGCAGCAGAGTGACGTAAAATTGCTGACATTGGATCCCAGGTCAACACCCTAAATATCATTTCCTGTGACAAAGGAGTTCCATCAGCAACACATACTTGACCTGCATGAAGTGAATATCCTACTCCAACACCACCCCCACCATGATAGCTAGTCCATGTTGCACCACAGAGAGAGTTGCCTAACAAATTTAACACTGGATAGTCTCCAATAGCATCAGAGCCATCTTTCATTCCTTCAGTCTCTCGATAAGGACTCGCAACGGAACCACCATCAAGATGATCTCTCCCAATTATCACAGGCGCCTTGAGAATACCATCAGAATATAATTTATTCAAAAGCATCCCAAAAGCAGCCCTTCCTTTATATCCTGCCCAAAAAACCCGAGCAGGGAGACCTCCCTCAAAGGGGATATATTTGGAAGCTAAATTTATCCAATTTATCAACATTGGATCATCATGAAACAACATTTTAGCATATCTATCTGTTATAAGAATATCTTCTGGGTCGTTAGAGAGCGCTGCCCATCGAAATGGGCCTTTTCCTTCGCAAAAAAGAGGACGAATATAGTTAGGCACGAAACCTGAGAAATTGAAAGCTTCATAAAGTCCTGCATTATAAGCTTGAGCTCGAATGTTATTTCCATAATCGAATGTTTCCGAACCTCTTTTTTGTAGTGTTAACATTGCTTTTACATGCCGTTTTACAGTAGTAAAAGCACATTTTTTGTAATCTACAGGGTTTGTTTTTCTAAGCTCTAGTGCCTCTGAAAAAGTCATTTCAGCTGGGATATAGCCATTTAACATATCATGAGCTGATGTTTGGTCAGTTAGGACATGAGGAGTGATATTCTGGGTAATTAAATATTCCAATAGGTCAACAGCATTACAAAGAATACCGATTGACGTAGGTTCGCCTTTTTCTATAGATTGTCGTGCTAATTGAATGCCTTCTGTAATTGATCCAACTTTTTTATCTAAATAGGGAGTTCCTTTATCTCTACCCTGATTAAATATTCTATCAAGATTTACAGGGTCAATTTCCGCGACTAGAGAAGTTTTTCCAGCCATTTTGATGGCTAAAGGCTGAGCTCCACCCATCAGACCTAAACCAGCTGTTACAACAAGATTCTGCTCAAAATTTGAAAGTAATGAAAAGGATTCCTTGGATTCGGCGGCTTTAATCGCTGTAACGACAGTTTCATAAGTTCCCTGAATAATCCCTTGAAGACCAATAAAAATCCAGCTGCCTGCAGTCATTTGGCCATAAATAGTAAGGCCTGCATCAACCATCTCTTGAAAAGATTGAGTCCAATTAGGAACTATTATAGAATTAGTGATAACACAGCGAGGTGCAAGAGGGTGAGTCATTGTTTTACCATAAGGAACCCCCGATTGCATAAATAGTGTCTCATTGGGTTTTAAAGTTTTCAATAGTTCAATAGTATCATAAAAAGCTTTCCAATTTCTCATAGCTTTTCCACTGCCACCATAAATAAAGAAAGTTTCCCAATCTTTACCATTGTGCAGGTTTGAAATGATTGCTCGAATAATTCCCTCGGTTTGCCATCCCATTAGAGTTTTTGGAGTGAGTGCATCCTCTCCTTTGGGCAACGTTGGAATTTCATTGGGTTTAAGATCCAATCGAATACATTTTTCTTCAGATATTTTATGAATTCCCTCTTGAATTTCTTGTAGTCGTGTTTTTTTCATGTAATTTTCTCCATCTAATCTTTTGACGGTAAAGGATACTCTCCATGGTGTTTCTTCTAACTAATAAGGTAAAAATTTCCCTTATAAAATTCTATCCTTGATTTGGGATATTTCTTTCTTAAAGTAAAAAAATTGGCAGTTCTCACATACTTTAATATCTAAAAAATTATTGTAACTTAGAACTCCCAATAATTATCCTTTTTGCAGCTCAGAAACGATGATATCACGAATAACCATTTGAATAGGTTGAATGATTCTTTGGACTGGTTGTGGACGTCGTTTGGGATTCCATTCCCCCTTACCCCAAGCATCTTTTAAGGCAGTCAACGCTTCAAGACAACTAACTTCAAAAGTACTTGCAAAAGTGTCACGTAGTTTGTCAGAGACACCTGCATCTAACATTAATTTTCCAACATCGGCAGCAGAAATTCGTGTTTCAACAGGTAGATCCATTTTATTTAGCATGATAGCCATCTTAACTTCACGATTATAGAGTTTCTCGCCCAATATCTGAAAAAGCTCTGTAAGGCTATCTCTATTCTCTTCCCAACGGGCCTTCTCAGAATCCATTACTACAATAAGTCCATGGAGCCCATTAACAACGATTTTTCGCATTGATTTAAATCGATCCTGGCCTGGTGTCGTAAAAAGGTGATATTTGAACCCTTGTCCTGAACCTGTACCTAAACCAAATGTTGCTTGATCGAAACCAATAGTTCGCTCAGTAGCTTTATCCTCGAGTTTCAGAAACTGATAAACGCTCTCAGGATCCTCTTTTTTCTTAATAGCATGAAATAAACTCAAAGCAGTAGTTTTTCCAGCTAAAGTAGGTCCCCAAAATACAATTTTTATACCCTTTTGAGCCTCTTCAAAAACAAGTTCTTCTTCTTGACTCAATGAAGCTTCCTCGGTTTAATCTATTGTCCGCAACGAAGAATATTGACCTCTCAGATTAACAACATGTCAGAGAGTATAAAAGCTACGTGACTCCATGCTAACAATTAAGTCTACTTCATCATCATTATATATTTTATTCTATATCAAATAAATGACAATTATCAAATAGATTCAATGATAGTTAAATGATTGTATCAACCACTAGAAAGGGGATGGCGCAAAAATCATTTAATCGAATAATAATAAAAACTTATCAATTGTCAAACAGTCCTCTGTTTGAATTTCAAATTTAGTGGAGATAAAGAATGACAAACAATTTTGATGTGATCGCTGTTTCTCCTCACCCAGACGATGCGGAGATTGGATGTGGTGGTACCTTAGCTCAACTTAGTAAATTAGGACATCGTGTAGGAATCATAGATTTAACGGATGGAGAACCAACACCCTTTAACGATAACCGAGAAATTCGGATTAAGGAATCTTTGGAAGCTGCTAAGATATTAAAAATTGAAAGAATCTTACTGAACCTCCCAAATCGCCGCCTTATGGACAGTGTTGATGCAAGATTGACTTTAGCCAAAGTTTTTCGTCAAACAAAACCTAAAATAGTAATAGGAATGCAAGGAATGACTCCTCAAGCTTCACCTGACCATTACCAAAGCCAGCTTATTTTTGATGCAGCGGTTTTTTATAGTCGTTTATCTAAATGGGAACATCTATTTGAGAACCTTCCTCCGTGGAGAATTGAGCATACTTTTTACTATTTTACTGCTCGTGAATTGATTCCGGCACCTCAACCACTTCAGTTTATAGTGGATATCAGCAAACAGTTTGAACTAAAAAAACAAGCGTTA
>CAZALJ010000099.1:0-6691 GCA_964485715.1 uncultured archaeon | reverse complement strand
ACTGTTATCCCTAAGAATCCAGCTTTCACGTTCTCTTCCAACCAAAGGACTATCGCGGTTGGATCCGTTAGAGAGGGAAGAGCAGCTTTGGAAGTTCCAAATTCAGGATCGTGAACAAGCGAATCGAATTTAGGATAGTTTATGTATATGTTCAGTTTTGATGCGTGTTCTGATGCTGTATCATTGAGTATCGCATGTTTAGTTTTGACCTCATCACCAATGGTAATTTCAATTTCACTAGTTATATCAAAATAAGCTACAAGATCTTCATTGGCCTTATTATAAAGGTATACTCCTGTTTCATTACTTTCTTTAGAAAAAGGTTTTTCTTCTTCTGAATCCTGAGACCACATTAGCTCAAATTCCAAGCTTAAACCAGTTGCTTCTTCGACGAACGGCCAACCAGATATTATTATATCGAACTTTACTGCTAAAGCACCAGTATAATATTTATTGTTTAACTCAATTTGGACATCCTTGAAGAAGGGATTATTAATCTTTAAAGATCTAAAGGCAAATTCAATTTGATTAATCTCACTATTCTCACTATTGTCAATAAAATCCCACTGTACACTAGTGAGTTGTAATGTTGAATTTTGTCCACCTATCAGTTCACCTGCATCATAGATACGATTCTCATTGGTATCATTGTACTGAATGATCTTTTGAAATTTCAAGAAAAAAGCTGTGTCTGATACATTAAAATGGTAGAAGGGTACTTGACCTCCTCCATTAATCTCGATTTGAAAATCACCTGAACCTACTACTCGTTTCCCATCTGAGTCTACCTCAGCAATACCTGCTTGAGGTCTTATCATTATACTTGCTAGAAGTATGAGAATGGTCAGGATCAAGAATCCTTTTCGTTGTTTATGTTTTAACATATATAATTTATCTCCTTTAAAGCGATAGAGAGGCAGCTTCGCTTGATTAGTTCAATGTGGGCACCTGATTTATAGTTATGCTTCTAACTGTGTAGAAAGTTCATTTTTCTAGTCTAATAGAACAATTTTTCAGAGGGCGAATAGATTGTCAATATTTAATAGAATTAGTTTTTAGCATAACTACTTTTAAGACAACTGGTAAGAGAATAAAAGTGATAAACTATTTTTAATTAGTAGTGATAAAAGACCCGCCATGATTCCTAATAAGGGGGGAATCATAATTCTAGTAAAATCAATTCAAGGAATAGATTAATTCTATTAATTATTAATAAATCAAGACATCTTTCATCAAATAAACGATATTATGGATTATTATTCCTTATTTTAATGCTTTGACTTCTCCTCTAGAACAACCACACTTAATGAATACGCCAATCCCCTTCACAAAACTTTGAATTCCTCAGATTTTCGATTTTACAATTACTTACTTGGTTAAAGACTTCTTTGTGAAATTCTAATGCTTGTCTTACAGTCTTATCATCCTTAAGTAAGCTCGGTTCAGCTACTCCTGTTGGGTTTGATATCTTTAAGGCCGAAGGTGATCCTCTTCCTGACCGAACAGTACAGGGAATGAAAGAAACAAACGCTGCTCTATTTGGAGCTATTACTTCACGACCCACAACAGATTCCGAGGTAGTGAAAACGGTGGACTAAAGTTCTTGATGATAAAGTTGAGAACGAGGACACTATTACGTGTGTCCCACCTGTGGGGGGGGAGGTGTGAATTGCTCTGATTAATGCGATTGCAATTCAGCTATTTCAACAATCTATTTATTGTTTTTACTTTTAAAGGATAATTTCTAATCAGTCTATTTTTATTCAAATTCTCTTTTACCACATATTGAAAGATCACTACTCTCTCTGAACTACTTTCACAAAATGTTATTTCTTAATCTCCTATATAATTCAGAAGATTGATAACGATTATCAAAATACCTACTAAAAATACTCCTATCCACGCTAATAGCTTTATGATGTTATCTGCTAGACCTAATGGTATATATGGGGTTAAGAAAGGAATATTTTTTACTGCTATCAATATCATTGCAATAGCTAAGAATATTATCGCACCTAAAATTATTAATCTAGAAAATTCGTAAAGAGGACTGGTTTTTTCCAGTGTTCCAGGCATTATAAGCATAGTAACTGCCAATAATACAATGTACAAGATTGACTCTTTTTCTTCCACTGTACTAACCACCTATACATTATTGTACCATATCTAAATAATTTTGATCGCATTAACCAGTTTAAAAAGATTTTGTCTTTTTATTTTAGTTGGTTAATTCGCATCACCAATATTTTTTACATCTTTTTACACGTTGATACAAGTCGTGGAATCCTTGTATGAATTCATGGAGCTGAACACACAACTGGTCATAAAGGGCCTCCCTATCAGGGGTATAGTCAACCGCATAATAAGTACGGTGGATCAGGCCTTGATAGATACGTTGGTTCTTTTCAGGGGGGAAAATACTCATCACATCTGGATATTGTTGGATAAATCTGTCCATTTGGTCAATAATTAAATACTTAAACTCTTCTGCTTTTTGCTCCCTGATAAATTGTGCTGCCGTCTTAGGTACTCATTGCTAGAATGCTTTAGGTGGACAAATTTTATCTTGTAGCAGCACTTTTTGGTTCTTTGCTGTGACTGGTTGTCAGAATAATTATTTTCCAGAGTCATCCTCCGTTCTTGATTAATATAACAAGAAGGGGAAGCATTTTCGAATTGTAGAGCTTAAGAAATAGAAATTCGATTCATTAAATAGGATAAATTCTATGAATTTTAATGGTGGTTGAATTGGAGCTGGAATTTATTTTGGTCCAGTGCATAAGTGAAATAATACTTTAGTAACTGTAAGTTCTGACACTGAATTAATCAATCATGCCTGATCTTTCTATTTCAGGGATTTTTAGAAGCGGGCCAGCATTAAAAGTGGCGAAAAAAAGGTAAACATTTTAAAATCGTTCCAGCATCAACTCAATCGATTTCAATACTTTAGAATTTTTTGAATCGAAATCTTGAGTTGATAATAAGATGCGAGTTCGTACTGCTGTTCGTGCTGGTAGTTGGTACTCTGGTAGTAAAGATAGTTTAATTAACGAAATTAATACCATGTACCTGCATAAAATAGGCCCAGGAAGAAGGCCATTAGCATTAGATCAAAGAAAAGATACTAAAAATATTATAGGGATAGTTTCGCCCCATGCAGGGTATGCTTGTTCCGCCCCCACAGCAGCTCATGGCTTTCTAACGTTAGCTGAAGATCGAAAAGCAATCGATACAGCAATATTGCTTGGTAATAAACACACACATTATGGACCAGAATTCTCGGTTGCCCCCTTTGATGCTTGGAACACTCCTCTTGGTCAGGCTCCAGTGAATATGTCACTATTAACAAAAATTGTTGAAAATAAACATCAATTATCAGATCAGTTTGCACAGAAAATAGATTTTGATGATACAGCTCATATGGATGAACACTCAATTGAATTACAGATTCCTTTTCTTCAAGACATTTATTCAGAATTTAAAATAGCTCCAATTGCTATCGGTCATCTACCAACACGTTTAACACAATCTTTTGGTCACTATTTAGCTGAGATGATTAAAGAAGAAGGAATTGAGGATTCAACAATCGCCATTGCAAGCACAGATATGACTCATGGGAATTATGTTCCTCAGCTCAACCATGACCAAGTCACTTCACTCGATAAATTGGCTTTGACTCCAATGTTGAATCGGGATCCTGAAGCTTTGGAGGAGGCAGTACGAAAAAATAACATATCTATGTGTGGAGTAGGGCCTGTTAAAGTTCTTCTTTCATTAACAGAAAAATTAGGAGCTAACTCCGCTAAATTATTAAATTATGCGACTAGTGGGCTAACCTGTGGCCCTAGAAGTTCAGTAGTTGGTTATGCGTCGATTGCAGTTTTAAAGAGCGATGAAAATTAAATATCTGTTAATCATCCTATACTTAAAAGAAGTGATCTTTTGGTAAAGAAAGACAAAATTCTGGTCGTAGGAAAAGCTGCTTATCACTTTGAATTCTCAATTTCTAATGAGTTTTCTATTTTGACTAAGAAAGATAATAAGAATACTACTACCAATGGTACTGATGTTAAACGAACCTTTGATGGAATGGCGGCAAATATAGCTTATGGTCTATCAATTCTAGGATCACATCCAATAATTGTTTCACAGGGAGGGTATGATTTTGATTGCTTCTATCGGCCTCACTTGGAAAAAGCAGGAATTGAGGTGAGACCCTTTATTGATCCAGAAAAAGAAACTGCTTGTTGGTACAAAATAAGGGATAAACAGGGCAATGTTCTTATTATTCACCAAGACAATTGTTATCGTTTCTTTGCTGAAAGCAATCTTGAAGAAAAATTCAAATCAGATGAGTTTCAAAAGCTTGATTCCGTATTCATTGGAACAGGGAAGGTGGAAGCCGATACTAAATTCCTTTCAGTAGTAAATGAACAGAATAAAAGACTTCCCGTGATCTATTCTCCTGATTCTAATATCCACGAATTAACTAAGTGGAGAATGTCTCAAATCTTTGATAAAATCACAGTACTCGTTTGTACAGAAGACGAACTGAGAATGATCGAAGAACGGATGAAACAAACCTGTGATGAGATATTAACTAATTCAAGGCGGTTGAAGTACATAATTTCTATGATGTTACGAGAAAAAATTGTTATTCATTCTAAAGAATTTAAGATGAAAGTGTCGGAAGGACCAGCAGCAGAAGTTCTTTCAGATGATAGTTGGCAAGATGCTTTCCGTGCTGGTATTGTCTATGGTGTATCTTTGAAGAAACCAATTGAGGAAGCGGCTAAAATTGGCTCTGCTCTTGCTTCCTATGCTGTTGAAAACCGCGAGAATCAGCAGTATTCCCCCAGTTTGGAACAGGTGAGCCTACGTGCTTTTGAAGTTAAGACAACGCGTAAAGAAAAGTAATTCTTCGATAAATCGTCATTCCTTCTCAGTAGTGTATATCAATGGATGATCTCTTCGAATGAAGCAGTTTTTAACGAAGATTGAATTTTACGTCGAGAATTGGGTTTATCTAGCGAAATTGGGAGCATAAGATTTTGCTAGATCATAGTAACGATTTGAAGTAGTTATCATTTCTTCTTTTTTTTGTACGTTAGATTCATTCATGGCTTGAAATCCATAAACTTTTCCTCTAACATATGCTCGATAGCATTTAAAGAAATCAATGATCTCTTCTAATAATTCATCTTCACTATAATCGATATATTTTTCTATAAAGAGTTTTGATAATTTAGATTCTCCCCAATAATCGAGATCCATTGCTAAAAACCCCACATCTTCACAAAGATCGCCGTATCGTAATAGAGGATTAAACTCAATGCAATCAAAAATTTTGACTTCATCCTCAGGTAAAACGAAGATATTATTGCTACAAAGATCTCCATGGTTATCCGTTATGCGATCCTCATTGATACGCTCTTGAAATAATCCTTTATTTCCCCGCATGAAACCAAAGATTTGATCTTGAAATTCCTTACTTTCAGTTCGAAATTGAGCAGTAGTACGAAAATTTTCATCCCATTTTTCCCAAATATACTTTAATTTGCCATATTCAGGGACTTTTTTTGTACTATCATGGAAATTTGCAAGAACTTTCGCAATTTTTGTGATAGCCGAGGGAGCTACTCCTCTTTTTATCAAAATATTTTTCATGAGGAATTTTTCTGGAAGCTGCTTCATCTTTACACCGTATTCAACTATGTTTCCAGGTGCATTGATTTTGCCATCTGAATTAATTGAAAAAACATCCAAGTAAATATCTGGAGAAAATCGTTTATTTAGTTCAATTTCTTTGTAACAATATTTCTTTCGCAAATCCAAAGTAGAAAAATCGAGAATATCTCCGAATTTTACTGGTTTTTTTACTTTATAAGCAAAAGATCCCGTTAAAAACACCCATGAAATATGGGTTTCACGAATCTCTATTGATTCAATCGGATGTTCGTATGCAGAAGCTATTTCAAGCATCCTGGGACTAAAAGTTTTCAATGTAAGTTCTCACTTCTTGAAGCATGATTGAAAGGTTCTTTCCTGTGTCAATTACTAAATGAGGGGCAGGTATGGGCTCAAACCTATCTTTTATTTCTAAATAAATGTTAAAATCAGCATCACTAGCATCTCCCCCTTGTATTTTTCGTTCTTGAATTCGTTGTTTGATTGTATCCTCTGAACATATTGTTCTGATAATGATTAACTCCTGATTCAATCTTTGGCAGATTTTGAAAAGGGGTTGCCTCTTCATTTGGGAATAAAAAGTACCATCCACTATTACAGAGAGCTTTTGAGAAAGGAAAATATCAACAATTAGATATAATGCATTATAAACTAAATCACGTTTTTCTTGAGTGTATAATTCATCTCCAAAGGGTACATATTGATGATGAGAGAAATTAAAAAGATTTCTTCGAACTTTGTCAGTACTTATATGGATATATTGATGTGGAAGGGATTTAGATAACTCTTTTGCTAAATAAGTTTTACCTGTTCCTGGTAGACCCATTATCATAATTAAGGGCATTTGAACCAATTCTCTCATTATAGTGTTTTAATTGCTATTCATTTCTTGAAAGGTGAGCTTGAGGCATAAAATTACGCGAGATCTGAAATATTATTTCTGCGTGGATGTCAGACATCTCTAGGACGGCTTTTTTTATTCATTATTTTATAAGTCACATCC
>CAZALJ010000098.1:0-6745 GCA_964485715.1 uncultured archaeon | reverse complement strand
AGACTTCATCTATACCCTTTAGAGGCGGAATAGTAACTAAAATTCTTTTTTCAGATGCAGATACCGAAATTAATGATCCATTATTCCTTTGTAAAATTCCAGTACTAAATTTGGGCATTTTGTCTACTATTATCTTAATTTGCTTTCCAGAACGAGATAGATATTTTTGGTTCTTTTCTAGATCTTTCAACAGCGAAGTTTTTCGCTCTTCGATACACCCTGCTAACCATTTAATTGCCTCTCTTGGATTCCCGTGAGAATAGGCATACGCTGATTCTATATCTGCTTTACTAAGGGGCCATAATGAATTTTGATCTATTGTAAGGATCTCAAACTTTTGATGGAAATCTTGCAGCATCTGGACGCAATAAGCCTGGATATCTTTTTTCAAGAAACGTTTTAACAGAACTGGAGGCTCAATTCGACTTTGGACTGCGGTGCTCGAGAGATCGAGAATTGCGTCCCACAGAGTAGTAAGACATGCCAGGCACAGGATAAAATTGGATGCCTCATTATGCAGTTTCTTGAGGGTCTCGAGAAACTGAAGTTCAGCTTCGGGTCCCAAGGCAATAAACAATGATTCCAGTTCATCAACGAAAAAAATAATTGGTTTATCTATAACTTTTAATATAATCTTCAATGCTGCCAATGCTAATTCTTCATCATCCATAATTGTCCGTTTGAAGTTAGTAGTATCATCGTCAATATCAAAACCAGTCAACCACTTCAAAGCAAGTTTTGATTGGTTAGGATCTTTTAATGCGAAGAATCCATTAATAACAATGTTTCCCATACCAGAAAAATCGACTGCTGCGTGTTCAACTTTTTGATATTTTTGTGTTAAAGCATCTGCTACGTACTCGAGAAGAGGGGCACCCCCAGCTTTAATTGTTTCAAAGTAAAAGTGCGAATAAACACGACTGGGATTAGTAGGAACTGGGATGTATACAACATAAGCATCAGTAATTGTTTTATTTAATACCCAATAAAAATGGGTCTTTCCGTACCCTGCTTCTGCAATGATGGGCAAAACGACTGATTCTCGTTTTTTTCTTCTGACTATTTCCAGGAAACGAATTACCTGCTTCAAAGCTTCCTTATTTGGACGATTCAAATTAAAAAGGTCTGGAATATCAGAACGAGAAGTAAAGTTATGGAACGGATTTTCAATAACAAGAGATGCTACATGAGTCATAATTATGCCTCAAACATCATGAAATAGAATACACCTGTTCCTGAGTCTGATTCAATCCCACCATGGACTGCATGTGATCTTGATAGAGCTGTTTGTAAGGTTAAAACTCCCTGATCATGTAAATTTAGTACTTTTTGGTTAAACAAGGAATCTGGGATTCTTTTCTCACTTAATTTTCGCCGAACTTCAGGTATCCTCACAAGGGGTTTCATTGGATTAGCAAGGTCGTTATAAGCTTTTTTCAGACAAGCTAAAAATTCTCGGTCGCTGATCGTTGTATTGGGATTCATTTCGCGAGTTAGATTACTTTCACCTTCAGAAGTAAGTTGAAAGACGTTCTTGGTTCCACGTTTGATCCGTACGTATCCTTTGTCGACCAATTCTTGAAGAAGGGTTTTCTCAGCCTCAGTTCGGGCATAATATCCAGTTTCACCAAGGAATTGTAAGATACGGAGGTATGGAGTCTCTATATAATCCACCTTCTCTGATATTAATCCTTAATTGACCCTTTGATTTGCAATAATTACCATATTGGGCTCAATTCTATTGGGGGTCACAGTATTTTCTACCAAAAGTATTGAAGAAATGGAAGATATAGCTTGCTATCATGAGGGTATTATCTCGAAATCAGAGATATTGTGCTTATGGTCATTTTGTTATAAGTTAGACATTAAAAGACCTAGAAAACATCCAATATCGTCACTGAATCTTACATGATATGTCATATTTCCTTTACAAGTCAGAAAAAGAAAAACTAAGGGATAGTGAAAACTCGTGTATGATTTTCGTTGCTGGTATCATCAATAACCTTGAATACGAACATGATTTCATCAGTGACGAAAGAGGTTAGTTTTTGAATTGTTCTCGTTTGTTTTTAATTACCATAATAACACTCCCTTATATGATAAAAATGTGATTTTGATATGATTCTTGATGATTTAATCAGGATTTCGGAACTGGATTCCCAAAATATGTTTCAGATGGTCTATAACTGGGCCGAGTTAGTTGAGGAACTGATCCAACATTCTTTTAAGGTTCCTGCTCAAACTACCGTTGGTCAATACTCAATCTCATACAAAGAGCCTATTTCGCAAATATTAATCTGTGGAATGGGAGGATCAGCAGTTAGTGGGGATTATTTAAGGCTTTATCTCGAAAAGGTCTTAAATATCCCAATAATCATTCAACGTAATTATGATATCCCTGCTTTTGTTACAAAAGAAACGTTGACAATCCTAATTTCATATTCTGGAAATACAGAGGAAACCTTATCATGTTTGATAGCTGCACTCAAAAAAGCAGCCAAGATAGTTGGAATTGGATCTGGGGGGAATCTAGAGAAGTTTTGTGAACAATATAATGTTCCTTTCTTCCCAATTCCCTCTGGTTTCCAACCCAGAGCATCTTTCCCCTTATTATTCTTCCCTTTGCTTAAGATTCTTGATGCAATGAATCTTTTTCCCCTTGATCAATTTACTATTGATGAAACAATTTCCCTATTTCGCCAAATGAGGCAAGAATTTCATTTCGAAAAACCTATCATTGATAATCAAGCAAAACAAATCGCAGTAAGGTTACACAATCGTATTCCTGTCATTTGGTCCCCATTTGGCTGTGTTGCTAATCGAATGAAATGCCAATTAAACGAGAACTCCAAAATACTCGCTATAGCTGAAGAACTACCAGAGTTTAATCATAACCACATAATAGGCTGGGAATCTTGGACTGAGGATAATCCTTTCATTGTCTTAGCTATTCGCTTTAAATCAGAACATCCTAATGTTAAGTTACGTTTCGAGATAACCAAGGAGATTGTGGAGGAAAAAGTTGAGGTAATCGAGATTCATGCAAGAGGAACGAGTTTATTGAGCCAGTTATTCTCTGCTACTTATTTTGGGGATTATATCTCCATGTATCTAGCCATTCTGAACAGTCAGGATCCAAATACAGTAGATAGCATTGTTTATCTGAAACAACAGCTAGAACAACGTGAACAGACACAAACTAAGTTAATTTCTACTTTACACACTCTTACGGAAACAAAATAACTGAATATACCAATGAATTCCATTATTCCAAAATAAAGATTAATCAGAAAATAGATTAGGATCTGCTCAAAATGCCAGTTATCTTGTTTTCTCTTCTGGAATCAAATCAATCCAAGCGCTAGGTGAATTTGATGGTTAATTATGATGTTATTGTGGTTGGAGCGGGTACTGGTGGCTCGGTAACAGCAGCAGCGCTAGCAAACAAAGGATTGAAAGTGGCACTTCTCGATAGACAACCTAAAGAAAAGATTGGAGTTAAAGTGTGCGGAGATGCCACAAGCGGGGAGCATTTTAAACGCATCCAAAAAATCACAAAAATTGATCCACCAAAAGATGATGAAATTAGACAAAAAATCAAAGGAGCATGGCTGTTCTCTCCAGACCGAGAAGTTAAATTTGAATTAGTAGAGGAGGGAGGGACTGGGATAATTATTGATCGTTTCAAGCTTGGTATGAGGATTTTAAATAATGCTATAGATTTTGGGGCCGAGCTTCACGACTCAACTTATGTTAAAGGTCCA
Organism: uncultured archaeon; assembly: GCA_964485715.1. Taxonomy (GTDB): domain Archaea; phylum Asgardarchaeota; class Heimdallarchaeia; order Hodarchaeales; family Hodarchaeaceae; genus Hodarchaeum. The sequence continues at coordinate 2,981 of CAZALJ010000098.1, read as the reverse complement.
ATCATTGATCAGGATAGAGTAACGGGTATTAAATATCGGGGAGAAGATAAAAATATTCACGAAATGTCAGCAAAGATTGTAGTTGATGCATCAGGTGTAGGCGCAGTACTTCGTAGGAAACTTGATCCTGAAAAGACTTATATGGATTATGAACTAGCCCCTAAGGATGTATGTAACTGCTATCGTGAAGTTCGTGATGTACAAAACGAAATTGAATCACCAGAGTTCATTCGAATAATGTTTGACCAGGAATTATGTCCTGGGGGGTATTTATGGGAGTTCCCAAGAGGAGCTTCCTCTATGAATGCAGGGTTAGGAGTAATGAGGATAAATAAACTCAATGCTCACGTTCAATTCAACAAATATTTAGAAAGAGAAAAGACGTTTTACCACAATTCAAAGTTGGTTCATGGAGGTGCCTGGAGAGTTCCATTACGTCGTCCCCAAGATAATCTCGTTTGGAACGGTTTTCTTCTTGTTGGAGATTCAGGAACCCAAGTAAAACCCACAGACGGCGGAGGAATTGGTATTTCAGCGAACGCCGCAGCATTGGCTAGTAAAACAATCACCAGGGCTTTAGAGAATGAAAATGTGTCTATGAATAGTCTTTGGGATTATAATGTCGAATTCATGACCACTATTGCTCCTGTGAACGCTCCATTAGCAATCATGAAAGATTTCATTATTCCATTACCAAGTTCGATCATAAACACTGTTTTTCACAATAAAATCGTGGAAGGAAACGAGTTGTTATATGGTAATGCTACTGGGGAAATTTCAGGTGGATTTTTCAAAACTCTTCAACGTGCTTATCGTGGTAAAAGAATCCTTAGAACTCTTCTGAAATTTAGATCCGTCTTGAAGAAAATGGATAAAGCAAGAGAACTATATGAGAATTATCCAAAAACACCTGAAACATTTCTTTTATGGCGCGAAAAAATTTTAAAAGTGTATAGCGATGTGAATTAAAGAAAGATTAATTTTATCATTTGAAATAAGAAATATTTTTCTTTGAGTCCCTACTCTTCACATAAAAAGGTCATCTACGGATTTAAGAGCTGGAGGACAAACACGCATATTTCCAATTGCTGTTGAATATACATAACCAGAGAAGTTGCCAAGAATTTTTGTGGCTTTTTTATATATTTGAGCGTTTTTTAGCGCTATTGATGAGACTAACAATCCAAAGAGATCATTTCCTTTCCCATTGAACGATTTCAGATGAAGACCCATTTTTACTCTGTTATCATTCATTTGAAAGATGAAATATTCATCTCCAAATAACAATTCTGGTGGAATTTCGTCAAACAGATCTTTAGGAATATCGAGAAGTTCTAAATACCTTGGATTCCTAGGTTTTTCTTCATCTATTAACACTACAGGGTTATCTTTAATGTAAAAATCCCTTATTAGAGAGATACCAATTGTAAGTAAGCCAGAGATTATACTATCAGAATATGGTACAAGGAAGGATGAAATGGCTTCCCAGCCTTCATTGAAACGTTTTTCTTGAAGAGATTTCAGTTCTTTGATTTTTTGTCGTTTTGCTGGGATTTCAATTAATTTAACTAGTCTTGAGGGAACTCGCTCATAAAAATAATGAGCAATGATATTTTCCATTGCAAAATGGATTCCACCCAGTTGTTCAAATATTGCAATAGCTTTTTGAAGAGATTTTGATTTTTTTTGAGCCTCAAATGCAGTTTTAATCGATAGTTGCTCGTTGAGTTTATCTATTACTGCCTGAGGTGATTCGAGTTCCCATTGAGACCCGCTTTTATGGTATTTAAACCAAGAAGGTTGTTGGAAGAGTAGGCCTTCAACTTTTTTCTGAAAACTCAGGAATTCCTTGGAGATTTCCTGTTTTATTTTGTTATATTCTTTCATGAAATTTTCTTGAATATTATCAAATTCTTTGGGGTTAACCTTTTTACCAGCGTTAAGTCGTGATTGAAGTTTTTCCAATTCACGAATGACCTTAGCCTTTAATTTTTCAGACTGGATAAATTCCAACTCAATTTCTAAGTCAAATTGAGCTTCACGGTTTGAAGCTTGAACCTTGCAAGAAGTTATCAAAGAATGAATGGGAGTCTTGAACTCATTTTCTAACTTTTCAAAAAGTTTCTTCTGGATATTTTTTAGATAGTCTTGAGGGTGTTCCTCAACAAACTGGCAAATATCACCTACTCCTAATTCTGTTAATGTTGGGAAAGAACCTGTAATGGAGACTTGTCGCCATTTAAAGCTTAAGAATTCTTTTAGAAAAATGATAAAAGTGTTTATTCTCCGAACACGACTCGCAACAAGTCTACAATTGCTATGCAGATCACGAAAAAACTTTCCTGCACGATTTTCATCCTCTATCAAAAGGTATCCGAATAATGAGGCTGTGGTGCCAATTAATGCTCCCTCTAACATGTCTCGAGCAAGTGACGCTGACTCAGGATTTCCAGATAAATCATAAGCTGAGCGTTCAAGCTCTAGAGTCGGTATGGGGGTTTCTACAGTTAGTAATGTAGTCAATTCTTTTTTTAACCGAGAACTATCCATCTTCTGTAATTCTTGAGGAGTTTTTTCAAGAAGAAAACTCATAAAAGCTAAAAAGAATGGTTGTTTTCGAAAATCGTATTGTGCTGCTGCTACTGTTAGAAGCTCATGTAATTCATTTGATGACACAATTTCATTGAGAGATTGGTTGGGAAACGCTAAATCCAGTAATTGTTTGACAATTACTAGCCCCTGCTCCCCAAAAGGTTCATCTTCATACCCTTTAATAAACTCCTGCAAGAGTTTACCCGCGGTAATACTTTCTATTGAGGCCAATCAAATACAACTCCTTTCAATAACGCCGCTTTAAGAAGAGCAGCTGGGCCACGATGCTTAATTTCCTCCGCCATTAGCTTTTTTATCTTTAGCCGCAAATTAGAGATGAGTTGATCAATATTTCGGGCTGTGATGAGAGAGGAAACACTATCTTCTAA
>CAZALJ010000097.1:0-6746 GCA_964485715.1 uncultured archaeon | reverse complement strand
TGATTGAAGGTTTATCCCCAGCGGTTTCTATTGAACAGAAAACGACTAGTAAAAATCCCAGATCAACAGTTGGTACCCAAACTGAGATTTTCGATTACTTGCGTCTCTTATTTGCTAATATCGGCATTCCACACTGTACATCATGTGGAAAAGAATTACGGATCCAAACACCTCAATCAATCGTTAGAACATTACTCGCTTGGGAGGAGGGAACACGAATTAAGATTCTAGCACCAATTATCAGAGGGAAAAAAGGTACACACCACACTCAATGGGATCGTCTTAGAGAAATGGGATTTGTACGGGTAAGAGTAGATGGAGAGGAATGCCAACTAGCTGATCCTCCACAGCTTGATCGTTACAAACTTCACTCAATAGAAGCAATAGTAGATCGCCTTATTATTAAAGCTAATGTGCGAAACCGATTAATTGAAGCAATAGAACAAGCTCTTGATCTTGGAGAGGGTGTTGCTATAATAACTAAGATCAATCCGAATAATGTTGGAGCAGACGAAGATTTTTTCTTTAGTGAAAACTATGCATGTCCTGACTGTGAACTCTCTTATGAGGAGTTGAAACCGAGAAATTTCAGTTTTAACTCACCATGGGGTTCATGTCCTGATTGTCAGGGGTTAGGTACTACTTTACATGTAGATCCCAATTTGATCATTACTAATATGAATCTATCATTCCGAGAAGGGGGAGTTATGGACAAATCATTGACACCTGGTACATGGCGTTTTTCTTATTACACTTCTCTCGCGAGATCTTGGGATGATTTCTCCGTTGATACGCCTATGAAGGATCTCTCATCCGAAGTAATAGATAGATTGCTCTTTGGGTCAAAAACGAGGATGAGCGTTGTTTTTGAATCGGAAAGAAGCCGTTGGGAGTCCAAACAACATCTTCACGAGGGCATTGTCAATACAATATGGCGGAGGTATCAGGAAACAAAAAGTGAGGCTGCACGTTCTTATTATGAACGATTTATGCGAAGAGATTTCTGTACCAGCTGTAAGGGCAAACGACTAAAACCTGAATCTCTTGCTGTTACAATTCAAAATAAAGACATAATTGAAATTTCAGAAATGACTGTGGATAAGTGTCTAGCTTGGATAAGAGAACTTCGTCCTCAACTCTCGAAGACACATCTTAAGATTGCAACGAACATTTTACGAGAAATCGAATCCCGATTAGATTTCCTTATATCAGTAGGATTGCCCTATTTAACATTAAATAGAACCTCCATGACACTTTCAGGTGGAGAATCACAACGAATTCGCCTAGCCACGCAGATTGGATCAGCCTTGGTAGGAGTTACTTATGTTTTGGATGAACCCTCAATTGGGTTGCATGCTCGAGATCAACAAAAGTTGCTAGAGTCATTAAAGAATCTTCAGGCTATAGGAAACACTGTTTTGGCTGTTGAGCACGATCATCAAACAATTTTGGCAGCTGATCACGTTATTGACTTGGGACCAGGTCCAGGAATTCACGGAGGAACATTGGTTGTTCAAGGAACACCCAAGGATATTATGAATTGTCCTACTTCCACGACAGGAGCTTATCTTTCGGGTAAGAAAAAGATTAAAATTCCAGAGAACCGTAAAATTGGTAATGGAGAAAACATCAAGATCATTGGTGCTGCCCAAAACAATCTGAAAAACATCAATGTAGAATTTCCGTTAGGTCGCTTTATCTGCATTACAGGCGTCTCAGGATCAGGAAAATCTACCTTGATGAACGATACACTCTTTCCAGGTCTCATGAAATATCTTCACAGATCACGAGAAAAAGTTGGAGCACATAAACGATTTGAAGGATTAGAATCTGTTGATAAGGTAATCAATATTGATCAAAGTCCTATTGGAAGAACCCCCCGATCCAATCCTGCAACTTATACTGGAGTCTGGGATGATATTCGCGCGTTATTTGCTCAAACAAAAGAAGCAAGAGTAAGAGGGTATAAACAAGGACGATTTAGCTTCAATGTGAAAGGCGGCCGCTGTGAGGCTTGCAGAGGTGGAGGACAAATTAAAATTGAACTGTCTTTCTTACCAGACGTGTGGATCACCTGTGATGATTGTAAAGGAAAACGCTATAATTCTGAGACGCTAGAGATCCGTTACAAAGGAAAAACTATCTCTGATGTCTTAAATATGACTGTTGAAGAAAGCTGGGAATTTTTCCAAAATATTCCAAAAATTAAACACAAACTTCAGACCATAGTCGATGTTGGTTTAAGCTATATTAAATTAGGTCAACCTGCAACGACTTTATCAGGAGGAGAAGCTCAACGAGTGAAATTAAGCAAGGAATTATCGAAGCGGTCTACAGGTAAAACGTTCTATATTCTTGATGAGCCAACTACGGGGCTTTCTACTCATGATATTTCGTACCTCTTAGCAGTCCTCCAGAGGTTAGTCAGAGAGGGCAATACAGTAGTCGTGATTGAACATAACTTAGATGTAATCAAGACTGCAGATTGGATTATAGAATTGGGACCCGAAGGGGGAGATAATGGGGGAGAAGTACTAGCAATAGGAACACCCGAGGATATTTCTCAAATTGAATGTCCTACAGGCGCTTATTTACAAGAAGTTTTTCAATTAGCCAGATCTACAACCACAACGAAGCCCTCAATTGGAACAATTAATTAGAATATAGAAACTACCAAAAAAATGGGTTTGTCAATGCAAAAAATACTTTAGAACATTGTTTTTTTTTTACCACTTCTGAACTTCAAAAAATCTGTAGTCATTAAACTTCACACCACACCCAAAAAAGGAGAGATATGCTCCTATTAATCTACGTAAAGACAAAAAATCTCTCTTATCTTACTTATTTTTCCTTAATTTTATCTAACTAGATATTTGATAGCACGAACTTGCTTTATTCCTGAACTATAGGTTCAAATCTCGCGGTAAAGTGTCGAAGAATGCCTGGATCATAAGTAATTTTCATTCCAGTTATCTCTGCCCTTTTTTGGTAGAGATCCACAACAGAATCGATGACATAATTGAGATGTTCCTGTGAATATACCCGCCGAGGGATTGCTAATCGGACCTGTTCCAACTCTGGAAAAACCCAGCTTCCATCCTCCTGTTTACGACCAAACGCTACGGAACCTAGTTCAGCAGCGCGAATACCATAACGTTCGTACAAAGCAATCGTAAGTGCCCATCCTGGGAATTGTGATTGCAGTATGTGTGGGAGAAAGCTTTTTGCATCCAAATTTATTGAATGTCCTCCAACTGGTTTTAAAAAAGGAACTCCACCTTTTTCTAATCCTCTTCCCAAGTATTCAAGTTGCTGATGTCGATATCTGAGATAACCTTCTTGTAAAACTTCAGTCAGTCCCCTTGCAATGGCTTCTAAATCACGTCCAGCAAGCCCGCCATATGTAGGAAATCCTTCTATCACTGTCATACGCTCTTTGATCCGTCGATAGATTTGATCGTCATTAAGGGCAATAAATCCACCGATATTTGCAAGGCCATCTTTTTTAGCACTGACCATACATCCATCTGCATAAGAAAACATTTTTTGTGCGATTTCTTTAGGTGAGAGGTGTTGATATTTCTTTTCACGTAGTTTTATAAAATAAGCATTCTCAGCAAACCGCGCAGCATCTAGAAAAAAAGGTATTTTATTTTTCTTAGCTATTTTCGAGACTTCGATAATATTTGCAAGCGAAACAGGTTGTCCTCCTCCAGCATTATTTGTCACAGTGAGAACAATTAGCGAAACACTGCCTTCATTTTGAATGTATTCTTCTAAAGCTTTTGTATCAAGGTTTCCCTTAAAATCATGGATTAATGATGGTTTATAGGCTTCTGATATGACAAGATCGTGTGCTTTTGCTCCTGATGTTTCTATATTAGCACGTGTTGTGTCAAAGAATTGATTGGAAACCGTCACCTTAGTATGATCAAGATTAAATGCATAACAAATTAAGTTCTCGGCACTTCGTCCTTGGTGTGTAGGAATAAAATAATTATAACCAGTGATATCCTGAACGACGTGTTGAAGATTAAAGAAATTCTTGCAATGTGCATATGACTCATCACCCAGCATAAGTCCAGCCCATTGGTAATCTGACATTGCGGAGGTTCCAGAGTCTGTCAATAAATCAATATATATGTTCTCTGCAGCAATATTAAAGAAATTATATCCAGCTTCTACTAACCATTTCTTGCGTTCGTCACGTGTGGTTATTTTAATTGGTTCAACTACTTTAATCTTGAACGGTGGTGGATTTAGTTTCTGATTAAAATCTGTCATTTTGATCTTTTCCTACGTAAAATATACAAATTTAATGTGCATTCACTAGAAATTAGGAATAATTCTTTGGTTAATGAAAACTTTAATAATTATCAAATTGCACGAACTTCTTCCATTTTTGTTTCAAATTGAACCTGCCAAGGAGGGTAATCATCTGGATTGTCAGGATATTCTGCAAATAATTTCTCAAAGAGTTGTGCTCCCTTGAGTATTTTGTTAAGCTGGAAGAGAATTCCATAACGAGGAAAGGACCTAATACCAATTTTTAGTTTATCAAAAAAACTAAGCTCTTTTCCTGCGTGCAGATCCACAAATTGATCTTGATTTAGGATTTTACGTTTTAGCAAGAATTCGACTCCTGAAACCTTGATTCGACGTAGAGCAGCTGTAAATAATTGTACTTTTGTATGACTAAGACCAAAATGATTCATGACATCAACATTATACTGCCATAACTGTTTTTCAGAAATATCATTCGTTTCGATCGCTTCTGACGCAGCCTTCCCTGCATAATAACCCGCAGTGAGTGCTGGCCCATGTCCTTCAGCTGATAATGGATTTACGTGAAATGCTGCATCACCTGCAGTCAAAAATCCTGACGCTACCGCATTCGTCATTGGATAACGAGTAGGTATCGTGTATCCTCCCTTATCTTCTACTTCGTACGAACCTGGAGGATAGTAATATTTGTGTAAAACCTCCCAAAAACGCTCTTTCATTCCTCTCAATCTAGGTTCAAGGAACCAACCAATACCAACATTGAGTCGCTTATCACCTTTAGTAAAGACCCAAAAATAGCCAGGTTCAGGAATTTCCTCGCGATAGATCAAAAAAATCTTATTATGATAAGGATGATCTTCTCTTTTTAATCTAATAATTACACGAAAAGAAACAGCAATATCTCGTTTCTCCATTGTTTTTTCAAGAAGCAAGAAATCATCTTTTGGAAGAGTTTTACGAATTTGAAAATTTCTCCCAGAACAATCAATTGTAATTCTCGCAAAGATTTCATATGTTTGTTGAGTTTTCTTATCTTGAACTACTGCTCCTTTCACAACATTAGCATCAGTGATCGCCTTAATGGCTTTTGTTTCCGGACGTACCTCAACACCATGTTCTTCAGCTTTCTTTAGGAGTCGCTGGCCATAAGGGTGCCGATTTAAAACGTAACCATCCCCTCGTATTGGAAAATCTGCTTTAGTTGTTTTAAATATTAAATGCTCTACATAATCAGCAACTTCTTCCCCATGAGGTTTTTCAATGCCTAAGTTTTCTTCTAAGAATGTTGCTGGCGCTAAATTTAACGCATCACCACATACTTTGTTTCCAATTTCTTCATATGGTTTTGCATCAATCAAAATCACCTTTCGACCCAATTTAGCGGCTGTTAGCGCAGATATCACCCCTGCAGGGCCCCCACCAACAACCAAAACCTCAGTCTCTGCCATAATAATCGCTCCTAAAGTACGAGAGGGCAATAACTTATTAGTTAAAAACTCCTCAGCTTTAATTCTCATACAGTTATTTTAAGCAAAATATCAAATTCTTTTTTGAGTAAGTCTTATTTCGTATAATTTTAATTGGAAAATATCAAACATAATCCTTATAATTTTTGGATCTTGGGAAAAATCGTAGGTTTCTTCGAATGGCTAGACACGACCGATTGATAACATTGAAAGAGGCAGTGATTTATTCTAACCATGCAGAGGAAAACATTCGCCTACAAATAGAACGAGGTTTATTAAAAAAGTATGATAAAAATGGAAATCCCCTGAAAGATCCGTTAAGAGTTAAAGGATTCTTTAAACTGTCTGAAGTAATGTCAGTTTATGATATAAAGGATCCTGAGGCAATAAAGGAACGTTTTCTTGCTCGTAAGCATATGAGGGACAGTGTTAAAGATATCATTCCAAAAGAAACCATTGTATTTCGATCTTCTGAAATGAATAGATTGGACCAAATTGAGGAGAAGAGTGTTGATACTTGGATTCTTTCACCAAGATTCACTCTTAACGAAAAACAGGATACTGTGACATATAGTGAGATTTCTAAATCACCCATTTTAGAAAAAGTTCTTGGTTCTCTAAAAGAAGCTCAGCGAATTCTAAAAACCCATGGAAATGCAATAATCCATTCGATTCCCTGTTATTTACCTTATTTTGGGGTGAATCTTAACAATATTGGGTTTTTCTTTAAATATTGGATTGTTTATACAGCAGAAAAAACTGATCAACAACCTTCAATGAAATTTGCATCAGAAGCAAATGGTATCCTTTATTATGTAAAATCTCCCAAGAATTTCAGGATTAATCGTGTAAGGACACCCTATCGCTTTTGTTCCTTTTGTAATGAACCGCTAAAAGATTATGGCGGTAAGAAACACCTGAGACATGTAGATGGGATGGTTTTGTCAGACGTGTGGCATTTAGAACATAACCCTAAAGGTCAAAATCATCCTTTTA
>CAZALJ010000096.1:0-6788 GCA_964485715.1 uncultured archaeon | reverse complement strand
AAGTCCCATTTCGTATTTAATTTTACCTACAATCTCATTTGTTTCAATGTCATAAGGAGTTTGGGGTAACATAGCAGCAGTTGCTATGAATATCGTACCAAGAATGGCACAAATCGCAGAAAAAAACCATATCAGGCAGAAAAAGATTACTTTCGTTTTCGTAGTCATTGAGGTGAGTCGGTAAACCATTGGAGATCATTCCTATGTCATTCGAATTCTTTCTCGAAATAACTAGAAAATATTTATTCTTCTTGATTTTTTAAACTTCGCTTATTCTCCTTTATGGAATACTACAAGTAATATCAAAGATATGGTACATATCGTTATGTGACTCCTCTATTCAAGCTCAAGAACTCAAAAATGGCATTAATGTGAGTTGTCCTTGCCTTCTCTTTAAAGTAGCAACTCGAACACCTATTAGACGTACTTTTTTTGATGAAGATCTAAATTCTTCAAGTAATTTGATAGCAGTATTGAATATAACCTTTTCATCTGATAAAAAGTTATGAAAGCTAGAACTACGTGTGTATGTGACAAAACCTTGGAAACGAATTTTAATTGAAATTGTTCGAGTTAAAAGATTATTTTTTCGGAGTTTTTCTGCCAATCGTGATACAATTTGCCCGATATTCTTTTCAATGAATCTCCAATCATTTTGATCTTTACTAAATGTTCTTTCTGAGCTGATCGATTTTCGACCTTCACGGTTGTAGCCAACTTCGCGATAGTTAATTCCTAATGCTACCTTTCTTAGATAAAGACCATGATCACCAAGAAGAAGAAACGCTTTTTCACGGGACAACGAGGCAATATCCCCAACAGTTACGATACCTTTTTTTTGTAGCTGTTGTTCTGTTTTTTTCCCTACCCCAACAATTTTTCGGACAGGTAGATGATATAACTTCTCCTCAAGATCAGAATTATGAACGACCCTAATACCACGAGGTTTGCTCAAATCAGAGACTATTTTTGCGATAGATTTCGTTTCAGCAACACCAATAGACACAGGAAGGAATAGATGATTTTGAATTTCTGTTTGAATGGCTTCCGCGATTGATCGTGGAGAGGTTCCATAGTTTTGCCAAGTGGTTGATACATCTAAATATGCTTCATCAAGTCCAGCTTGTTGAAATTTATCTGAATATTTTTGAAGGATTGTCATAACATTATTCGATTCCTCATGATAATGAGTAAAAGAAATAGGAGTTCCAGAACAGATGTAAACACCATGAGGACACAATTTGTACGCTTGAGAGATAGGCATACCAGAGTGAAGACCAAATACTCGGGCCTCATAAGAACATGTAGATACTACGCCACGTCCGTCACCATTCTGTGGATCTGCTCCAATAATAACTGGATGGCCTCTTAGAAAAGGATGGTTTTTAATGTGAACAGCTGCGAAAAAGGCATCTAGATCCACATGAATGATAACATGGGGCCATTCCAACCAAGTGCCACCAACCATTTTAGGGTTCTAGGGCGTTATAAATCTTCGAATCCCCGTTATAAAAAATTAAAATCTTTTTTTCCGTTTATTAAAGTTAATAAATCTTCATTTGTATGAAATAAAAGATTTTTTATTATGAGACAAAATTTGTGGTCATCTATCGAGAGTTAACGGAACCCCCCCGATTATCCTTAAGTCTTTTGTCTTAATTGGATCGTACTCACATTTAACAGCACATACCTGAACCCCTTTCTGGAGAGCGTCAATAATAGTTTGTGAAAAATGCGGATCTATTTCACTATTTGGTTTTAAGGAGAAAGCATCACTTCTTTTAATTATGAAAACCATAAATGATTGATATCCCGATTTAATGCCCTCAATCAACTCATTTACATGTTTAACGCCTCTAATAGTAGGAGCATCTGGGAAAAGGGCTAATCCCTTTTTAACTAATGTAACACTTTTAACTTCAACCAATGCGTGTTGATGTGTGTTTTCATTGATCATTAAGAAATCAAATCGGCTCCTCCCAAAAGTATATTCGGCTTGAATAATACTATATCGTTGAAAACATGAAATAAGATGATATTCTTCTTTAAATAAGCGGTTTGTAAGGTAGGAATCTATATTAACCCAAATATCATTTTTTTTGACACCAACCAGTGAATATTGGGTCTTACGGGTATGATTGGAACTCTTCCGAAGAATAACTTGAACGTTAAATAGAAGCAATTCTTTTAATCTCCCTGGATCTGGTACATGCGCTTTGACAATCTTTCCTATTTGTGTTGAGGATTCAAGTTCAACCTTGGCTAAGAATCGGTTTGGACGCTCTTTGAATTTTCCAAGATAGTAAGTTCCAGCACACTTCATAAGGTTCCCTGCGTATAAATTAAAACTCTAAGTGTATTGTTCTCTTTAATGATAATTTGCAGAGTAACATAGAAGGTTTGATAAATACCAATTAACATTCGTAAGAAGTGACTTTCCCTTTCAAGAAAAAGATAAAAACGAAGTGCTAATAAAAGAAAATAAAATCTTTATATTCAGGTATAACGCTATTAATCTCCCAGAATAATAACATAGGGCGAATATTGTGAGTAAAATGGCTAAAGAAGAAGCCACCATTGATCCCGAAGTTTTATCAAAGTTCCAAGTCGTAATTAAAAAAGCTTCCGCTTTGTCTGAAGACGGTTCATATGAGGAAGCAATTGTACTTCTAAAAGGGAAATTAAAAGACGCAGTAAAACTTGAATTTATTCAACCAGAGGTCAATATACGGAATTCAATCGGAATTCTCTTTTGGAAAAATAACTCATTTGAAGAATTTTTAGAGATCACAGCGGAATCATTAGCTTTAGCACGAGCACACAATTATAAGAAAGGTGTTGCAGAGGCACTTCTCAACCTAGCCTGGGTATTGGCTATGGAAAAAAAGGATTTCATTAGATCCTTTGACTTAACAGAAGAAGCTCTTGAAGTTACGGAAGATATCGGGTATGAAAAGGGAATAGCGACATCGATGTATATTATTTCTACAGCTTATAAACATAAGAAGATGGAAGACAAAGCGAAATATTATTTAGAGAGGAGCTTGGCTATATCGATGAGGTTAGCTGAAGCCGATCTATTGATTCCGAGTGAAGCTGGATTAACTGAGGAGGAAAAAGAACAACTGAAAGAAGCGCTAGATCTGCTGTAAAAATTTTAACATATTTTTTATTATCTTTCTTTTCCTTATGTTATTCCTGAACTAAATCTCTAATGACTTATTGATGAGAGGTTACTTGTACCAAAAACATTTTTACCCAGAATAACTTAATTAAGCAAAAGAAAAGGATTTTCTTTTATTACATATCGAAAAAAGTACCTAGTACAATATAGAATCATATCATAGTTACAAGGTTACTATATTAATTCGGAAATTTTGTCCAAAAATCAGTCATTTTTTGTAATATTTTATTTAAGGAAATAAGAAATCTATTACACTTGACGTTGCGTTGATATCAAGAAAGGTAACTTTACAATGTCGGTAAAACTGAATCTTACCACCAATCAAAAACGTGTATTAATTGGATTATGCCAGTACCCCATGAATTCAGACTCATTCATCGCGCAAAATATCGGTGTTAAAAGATCTACTTTTGCAACTGTGAAGAAACGAATGTTACAGCCCCCGTACTCATTAATTAGGCCATTACATATTCCAAATTTCATAATACTGGGAGCAGAATTGCTTACTATAACATTTATTAAGCTATATCCCGATAAAGTTGCAAAGCTTCGAGAAATTGATGCATCAGAAACTTTAGGACATTTTCCTAATATTATCAGTCTTTTTGGAGGATCACAAAAAAGTATAGCTCTTTTAGTGAGTAAATCCTTTACAGATTTCTCGTTAGCTCAATCTGCTTTTGCTAGCTTTTATATCGAGCAAGAATATCTCTCTCCTTCTGATATCTACCGTTGTAATATTCCACTTCAGTCCAACGGAATTAAGAGATTTTTAGAATTCGCCCAGTATCTTTCAAATCATTGGAAAATTCCTTTAAACGAAGAATCCCAATTAGAATCTGTTTTCCCCTCAAATACAACTGATTTTCAACGGATTTCTCCCCTTGGCTGGAAGATTTTTGAAGGTTTGTTGTCTCATCCTGAAAGTTCGATCATTGAACTTTCCAAAAGACTTGAAAAACCCCGAAATACTGTATCCCGTTGGTTGAGAACATTTCGGAAAATGAATCTTTATCAAACACGTTTTATTCCTGATTTAATAAGGATAGGTGTTAATATTCAACTAAACGTTATGCTTGATGTCCAGGGTTTGCAACGCGAACAGCTCTTAGAAATTTTGAAGTTGATTGACAATCTTTTCTTACCAACAGATCTCTTTTGGTATCATTCAGGGATAGTCTTTTTCGCAGTTTTTTCTGGATATGAAAGTGTACGACACACAGAAACTCAATTCTTTGATGAAATGAATGCCCGTCATATCCCATACAGACTACAAAGCAAATTCATTATTTCAACAAAAAATATTGACCGAAGAAAGTCATTTGAGCAATCTTTTGCTCCCTTAACATCTTACTTGAGAAATCCAACAAAATATAGTTTAATCCCATATAATGGAGAGTAATAGCAAAATCGTTATTGCAACTTAACATCTAATCTCCATTAACCATATCTAACATAAACTCACAATATAGAACATTAGTAACAGTAATATCTCAGAAATATTACCATACCCGATTTGTGAAAAGGGTTGAAACTAGTCATGGAATCAGATATATCCAATTTGAGTGAACGGGAGAAAAAGGTATTCGCCAGTCTTGTCCAATTTCCTGCGTCGACTGATATTGAGATCGCGTCCAAGATTAATGTAAAGCATTCAACCTTTGCAACGATCAAGAAGCGCTTATTTCAGCAGGGTTTATTTAAAAGATACTATTTGCCTAATTTAGCTGACTTGGGCGCTGAAATCCTTAGTATTGATATAAGAACTGTTTCAGATTCTAGTTTGCCAAGAAATGGCAATGAAGAAACTCCTACAAAGATTTTTAATAAATTGGACTTCCTTAGAGAGTTTGAAAATATCATTATGTCGGCTCTTGAAACCAATATTGTTGTTAACATTATTATTAGTCGTAATTACACTGATTTATCTGAAAGTTTATGGAAATATGACTATAAAGCTAAGCAGTTAGGAATTGAATTCGATAAACGATATGAATTGAATTTTCCCATCCATTTTTCCGAATTTCCACGAGTTCGAGATTTCTCTCGCTCAATTCCGCGGTTTTTAGGAGTCGAGACTCCACTTGCACCTCATCCCTTTAATTTTTCATTTATTTCCTCTGCTAATCTTTCTTTGAGTATTACCAAGTTAGGTTGGAATATTTTTCTCAAGTTCTTGAAAAATCCTGGAGTTTCAACCCGAGAAATTGCCCAAATGATTAATAAACCACGAACTACGACAACACGTTGGTTACGGAACTATATTCAAACTGGATTACTCATCCCTCGTATTCTTCCCAACATAAGACAATTAGGATACAAAATTTGTGTGCTCTCCTATATCGTTATAGTATCGTCTAATTCTGCAATCTTTACACAAGCAATGAAAATATTGGATGATGTTTATACACCAATGTTGTTGGCACGTTCAGCTCATAATATCTTTTTTATGGCATTATTCCCAACATTTGATTCCGCACAAGCAGCTGAAACTGATTTCATACAGGTAATGAATAAAACAAACGTTAATTTTAAGACGGTATATTCCTATCTAGTTTCTATCCCACAAACTCAGAATATACTCAACTTTAACGAATCCCTGGTTCCCCTTGTTAGTTATCTGGGAAAACCAGAGCAGACATCGATTATTAGGGGTCGTAAAGGGTAATCAGTTGGGGTATGCTATTTGTGAAAGGTGAATCTTTTCTAGAAATAAATGCTATGCAAAGTTAACTTACTTTTAATATTCTGCTGTAATCCTAAGATTTTTCTGGACTTTGCCTTATTAGTAAGTTCTAAAACATTTTTTTTCTTATCATAAATTTGGTTATAAATATAAAGAAACCACTAGAAAATTGTATCAATATATTAAAATCTTAATTTTCACGTCAAGTGAGGATTTCGATATTGTTATTCAATAACAGATTAGAGAATTTCATCAAATTATAAGAATTATCTTTTATAACCCCTCTACTATAATCTATTAACCTTTCCCTTCCATTGAGGAGAATAAGTAAATGGCGCGGATCCTTCTCGTTGATGATGAACGAGACCTTCTAATGATCTACACAAAACTCCTGATGATGGAAGGTCATGATGTTGTTGATAGCGCCAGCAACGGAAAGGAAGCAATCAAAAAATTCTCTGAACTTCCAATAAAGCCAGATATCATCATCATGGATTACCGAATGCCAGTTCTTGATGGTTTAGTGGCAATGAAAGAAATCATCAAAAAAACACCCGATGCTAAGGTTCTTTTTGTCAGTGCTGAAAAACGAGTTGAGAAAGAAGCCCTTGAAGCAGGAGCTATTGGCTTTTTTACAAAACCAACAAGCATTCGTACTTTATTAGCTGAGATAGATCGTATACAGCAGCTTCAAATTGAAACTTTGAAGATTGAGAAAAAGAAATAATAGCAAAGCCAGTGAGAACAGAATCAGCAAAAAATCAGAGGCACACTGGGTGTAGGACTGTGAAGCTCACTAAAAATAATTTATTTTTGAAAAAAAAAGAAATTAAGGATTTTTAGCATTAAATTAGATGTTTTATTTAGTGGCTGCTAATTTAATGTCATTTTCCTTAATAGTTTTACGTCCAGAGTGTC